>DQCG01000453.1:4281-8614 GCA_003533825.1 Phycisphaerales bacterium | reverse complement strand
GAACGGAGATGACCGAGCAGATTTTCGAGTACCTGCTCGACAAAACCGACTTAGACCTGCCGTTAAGTATCGTGGCCGAGCAGGCCAGCAGCGTGCTGCAGAGACAATACACAAACTTACTCATGCGGGGGCTGTCCCGCGAGCAAGTCGATGAGCAGTTAGAGCAGCTTAAGGCCGGCAGTGAGCAGCAGGCACAACAGCAGCTAAAAACATTCTTCATCATGGACAAAGTTGCCGACAAACTCAAGATCGAGGTGACTGATGAGGAAATCAACGGTCAAGTCGCCCAATTAGCTCTTCAGCGGGGGCAGCGGCCCGAAAGATTGAGAGAGGAAATGGAACGAAACGGCTCGTTGGCTCAGTTCAGTTTGGAGATACGCCAGGACAAGTGCATCGCCAAATTGCTCGAAACGGCGGTCATAACGGAGAAAAAGCCAGATAAGAAAGCTAAAGAAGCCAAAAAAGCCTCTAAGAAAGCAGCTAAAAAATCGGCCGAGCCTGAAGAAAAACAATCCTGAAAAAACATGACATCGACTAAATAAAGGGAGTAATGAATGTCTATTGAGCATCGAGCACAAGATATCTCGAAGGGATTCCACTTCGCAACTCAGTGCAAAATGGAGACCCGGAGAACGGATGTTTACAATCAATACGGCCAGTATCAGCGCTTCCGCCAGATGAGCCTCGACGATATGCTGCTGGAAAACCGAATCGTCTTTCTGATAGGTGAAATATCATATCAAAGGGCTGCCGAAGTAATCATGAAAATGCTGTACCTCGACAACCTGAAGCGCAGCAGCGAAATCAGCTTGTATATCAATTCACCCGGCGGCAGCGTTGACGATACGATGGCAATTTACGATACCATGCGATTTGTCAGCTCTCCGATTGCGACCTATTGCATAGGCAGGGCTCAATCCGGGGCCGCCATAATACTGGCAGCCGGCACAAAAGGCAAACGGCACGCCCTGCCGCATGCCAAAGTAATGCTGCACCAGCCCTGGGGCGGAGTCAGCGGCCAGGCAGCCGATATCAAGATACAGGCCGAAGAGATTCTAAAGGCTAAAACCATGATAAATGAGCTGCTCGCAAAGCATACAGGCCAGCCGGTTGAAAAAATCGCCGCCGAGACCGAGAGAGACAGGTATATGACCGCTCTGGAGGCTCACGAATATGGCCTTATCGACGAGGTGCTGGAGGAAGAAGACGAAGAAAAGAAAGCCAAGAAAAAGGACGAGAAAGACAAGAAGTAAAAACGCAATACGGGGAAATAAAACATGAGCTTAAATCAGAATCTGGTGCCAATAGTAATTGAGAAAAGCGGCCGAACGGAACGTGCCTACGATATTTATTCAAGATTGTTGAAAGACAGAATCATCTTTCTCGGCGGGCCGATTGATGATGCTGCTGCTAATTTAATAATCGCCCAGATGCTCTTTTTGAGCAATGAAGATGTCAAGAAGGAGATACATTTTTACATCAATTCCCCCGGCGGCGCAATCACTGCCGGGCTTGCCATCTACGATACGATGCAGTTTTTGCGCTGCGAGGTAGCGACTTATTGTGTCGGTCAGGCGGCAAGCATGGCGGCGGTATTGTTAGCCGGCGGCCATCCGGGCAAGCGGTTCCTGCTGGCCAGCAACAGAGTTCTTCTGCATCAGCCGCTGATCTCAGGGCAATTGATCGGACCGGCTACCGACCTGGATATAGAAGCAAAGGAAATATTACGGCTGCGCGCCCGTCTTTATGATATATTGGCTAAGCATACAGGCCAAACTACCGAGAAAGTCGAGAAAGATTGTGACCGGAATCTCTGGCTTAACGCCGCCGAAGCAATCGAATACGGTTTGGCCGACAGGGTACTGCAAAAGGCGCCCGAAATCGTCAGGGACGAGGAGCCGGAGCAAGAACAATGAACGCAAAGCGGCGAATCATGAACCACGAACTTCGAAATTCTACATTTTTTGTTCGACATTCGATATTACTCGTTCTGTCTATTGTGTTCTGTCTTCTGTTTGTCGCCGGTTGTCAACAACCCAACCAAAAAGAATCACTGACCGCGCAGATTAAAAAGTTGATTCAGGAGAATACGGAACTGCAAAAGCAAATCGAGCAGTCCGACACCGAGAACAAACAATTCAAACAACAAATACAGGTCCTTTCCGGCCTGCCGAAAGAGGTCAAGCTCGAAAGTCTCAATCTGCTCGATAAAATCAAGATTGGTAAATATACCGGCTTCTTTGACAAAGACGATGACGGCAAGAAGGAAAAGCTGATTGTCTATATACAGCCGGTCGATAAACAGGGCGACACGATTAAGGTGGCCGGCGCCGTGGACGTCCAGCTATGGGACCTGAACAAAACCGACAGCGAGGCTTTGCTCGATGAGTGGCGAGTGGGGCCGAACGAGCTGAAAAAGCTCTGGTTCGCCACACTGATAACCATCAATTACAGATTGACATTCGACGTTGCCGACAAAATTGAGAGCATGGAAGAGCCATTAACAGTCAAGGTAACCTTCACCGATTACCTGACCGGCAAAGTCTTCAAAGAGCAAAAGGTAATTAAAACCCCTTAGAAACAGAATAAAATTTCTAAACGCCATAAGCCTTACGCACGGTTGTCATTGCGCATCCATTAAGTCAAGCTCATGCCGAGCTTTGATGCATAATCCTTACACAACATAAACATCCTATTGGAGCTATGTTATATGAAATATGAATTTATACAATCAGACTTACCGATTGATTATTTCATGGAAAACAGAAATTAAAAGCATCTAAAAAAACTGATTCAAAGATTTTTCTTGACGAAAAGAGGGCTAATTTGGTATAAATAAGATAATTGGATTTTACAGGTTATAATACTTTCGGCAGTTGCAGTGAATATAGTTTATTTCAGATTTTAACTTTCTGATTAACAACTCGTGTAGGACTTTTGGAAGGAGGAATGTTATGTTTAAAATATTCAAGCACTTCGTAGCGGTCTATATACTAATAGGTATGATCGCAATATTAAGCGGCACAGCAAAGGCAAACTGGTCGGAAACATTTGACGGCAACTCATTCGACCTGTCAACCTGGCAGTTCAGTTGTTATCCTGACCTGACCAAGACGTTCAGCGCAACCATACAGGACGGACCTGACGATAACGATTATATCACCTTAGACGAGACAAGCCCGGCCGATAACGGCGGCTCGCAAATCGGCGTAGCTATCGGGAACCCGGACGATAAATTCACCGATGTCCGCCTCGGTGCAGTGCTCAATGTCGACGGTGATATATCCTGGAATTACCACGGCATGGTGGCCAGGGTAGATTACTTTATTGACGATGGGTCGATAACCGGCGCCCCCGGCATAGTTGCCAGTTCCTATGTGCTGTTCATACACTATGAGGAGGGCCCGGCCAACCTGAAGATCGAACTGATGAAGTCCATCAACCTTTCGCCCGACATTATGGCAGAATGGCAGCCGGAGATTCCGGTGCCCGGCCTGGATCACGCCAAGGGCCACTATTTTGAGCTGGATGTGGTCGGATCGGATCCCGTATACATCACGGGCAGTGCCTATGAATATAAAGGCGGCCCCTTGCTCGTAAGAACTCCGACTTTTATCGACACCAGCGCCAATGACCCCTGGGAAGCTCCGAACATTCATGATGATGTCTTGAAAAGCGGAGCCTGCGGCGTCTTCGGAATGTGGGAAGCCCCACAACCCGTCGGCTACCATAACTCATTTGACAACGTCTCATCTACCTCGGATGGTCCGGCGGCGGTTATGCCCAATCCCGCCGATGGGGCGACTGATGTGCCCTTCGATACCGAACTGAGTTGGATCGAGGCGGATTTTGCGACCGGCCGCGAACTCTGGATAGGCAAACCCGGAGCAATGGAAAAGGTCGATCCCGCGCCGGCAGGAACCACATATACTCCAGCTAATCTTGAAATCGGCCAGACTTACGAGTGGCGAATCGACCAAATCGGTTCCTCTGGTCCGGTTACAGGACATACATGGAGCTTTACGACGGGAGATTTTGTTAGTGTCGATGATTTTCAGTCATACACCAGCGATGCTGATATAAGAAGTGCCTGGGTCGACAATATTGACGAGCCCGGCGTCGAATATGTCTTACTGGCATCCGGCGAGAACAACTCCATGCGATTCGAATTCCAGAACCAGTATCCGCCTTACTTTACCGAGATTACGAGGACATTTGACAGTGCGCAGGATTGGACGGTTCAAGGTGTTGATGAGTTGTCGCTGTCATTTGTTGGTGAACACGAAAACGCCGAGCACCTGATATATTTGACGCTGGAGGATTCTGCCGGCCA
>DQCG01000453.1:3861-4263 GCA_003533825.1 Phycisphaerales bacterium | reverse complement strand
GATTCATGGCGTCAGTGGATCATTGCTCTTGGACTGTTCAGTGATGGCGGTGTAGATTTGACCACCGTGAAGAAAATTACTATCGGCTTAGGTGACGGCACCGATTCCGGTCAGGATGGAGACGAGAGAGACCATATATACATTGACCAGATTATTTTACAATCGGCCGGGCTCTCTGATTGAACAGTTCGGACTTACTGAGTTGTAATTCTGACAGCTCCGGCAGAGATGCTTGAGTTTCATGGCGGGTTTGCAATTCCTTTCTATTTTCATACTGCCGTGCTTGTATTAGGCAACGCAATCAGATTATGCTATGCTATAGGGCAGGTATATACTTGTCAGATTGTAGCCGGGCAAATAGAAACGGGAATTGACCGCTATGAAAAAGCAAAAGATCAAAGA
>DQCG01000453.1:0-3836 GCA_003533825.1 Phycisphaerales bacterium | reverse complement strand
AATCTATCCGGCTGCTGCACAGGATTACAGGTACGTTTGGGTGCGGGATGCGGCGTATGTGTGCATGGCCGCTGATCTGGTGAGGCTCAGGGACATCCCGGAAAGGTTCTTCGACTGGTGCCTGAATCGAGCCGAGGATTTTAAGGAAACGGGCTTTTTCTACAACGCATATAATGTAAATGGGACAATTCACGGCACCTTGATACCACCCGATGGGCCGAGAGTTCCCCGACACCTGCGGGCCAGTTGCATCGATCTGGTACACAGCGGAACGCAATTTCAGCCGGACCAGGGCGGTTCGTTATTAATCGCGATAGCTCACCACATAAAACATTTCGACACCGATGTCTCCAAATTCGAAAAATTGATAGAGAAAACCGCCGACGGCATCTGTCGTTCATGGAAGGATAATGCGTTTGTTTTGCCCTGCTATGATTTATGGGAGGAAAGATGCGTTCTTCCCGGGCATGAAGGTTTTCATACCTATTCATTAGCAATGTGCATCGCCGGACTCAGGGCGGCAATCGAGATGCTTGGCAAAAAGAGGAAGTGGCTGAAAACACAAAAGGAAATGTCGGATGCTTTTGCGGAAGTTTATTCGGCCGGCAGAAAATCCATTCCGAGGACATATCGTAAAGGTGCAATAGCCAAAAATCGTAAAATAAAAGCGGATGACTTGAAACCCGACACTTCGTTGCTGGGATTGGTCTATCCCTCAGGGATATTGGACCCGCAGGATGAGAAGATGAAGAGGACTGTTCTTGAGATAATAAAAATGAACACGATGGATAGCGGAGGCTTGTTGAGATATCCGGCCGACAGGTATTGCGGCGGAGTGCGAAAAGGATGGGTGACACTAACCGGGGCCGGGACATGGCCCTTGCTCAGCTTCTGGATGTCTATCTATTATAGTCTTTGCGGCGACAATAAAAACGCGAATAAATTCTTTGAACAACCACTTAAACGAATAGACAAATACATTCCGGAACAAATATTCGAAGACAAATCACGCTCGTCTATCACTCCGCTGCTTTGGTCTCACGCGATGTTTGTTATAGCGGCGAAATTCCTGGGGCATATATAGCTGGTGGAAAAAAGCCGCCGAACTTCAAGTTAAGAAAGGTAAAGAGATGTTGGGATACATAAAATTCTCTAAAAAATCGATATTGCCATTGCTCGTTTTTGCGATGTCTATATATGTTGCTCAGGATGCGGATGCAGGGAACCGGGAAACAGTCGTGACATCGACCAATCGACCCATGCGAAACCGACAGAATTTAGTCATGACCGCCGGTCAGGCCGGAGGCGACCTGCGGGGTAACGATGACAAGGTCATCCAGGCCGGCATAGAATACCTGCGCCGATTGGGAGGTGGTACGCTTGAAGTTCTGCCGGGCGTGTACAACCTGCGGAACGCCATCTATCTGCGTCCCAACATTACACTGAAGGGTTCGGGCGAGAAAACCATACTGAGAAAAGCCGCCAGCGTCGTGTCCGCACTAACAAGAGATTCGGACTGGTTCGAGTACGGCGTTCAGGTGACCGATACGAAAGGATTCGTGCCGGGAGGTGGGATCATGCTCAGATCGAAAAAGGGACCCGGGGAATGGCAGTTCGATGTGTTGCGTGCCACAATTACCGCCGTTGAAGGGGACGTTATCTTTCTGGACCGGCTGACCGAAGAGAACTTTTGGCTGGAAAAAAACGCCACCGCCGCGACTGTCTTTCCCATCCTTACTGCTGAAAACGTTGATGACGTTATTATTGAGGATATTGTGCTCGACGGCAATCGCGATGAAAACGAGCACATTAACGGCAACTTTGCCGGCGGAGTTTTCATCCAGCATTGCAACCGGTGGCACTTCAAAAATGTCACTTCCAGAAACTATAACGGCGACGGTTTCAGCTTCCAGGTCTGCGACGATATCCGATTTCTAAACTGCAAAGCAATAAACAACAGAGACCTGGGATTCCATCCAGGAAGCGGCTCGCAGAGGCCGGTCTTCCAAAATTGCATATCCCGGGACAACAGCCAGGGTATTTTCTTCTGCTGGAGCGTTTCGGACGGGCTTGCAGAGAATTGTATATTGTCGGATAACAGCAGATATGGAATCAGCATCGGACACCGTGACACCGACAACATTATAAAAGGGTGTACAATCGAGCGTAACAGCGAGGTTGGAATATTGTTTCGAAATGAGGCGAACGAATTTCGCAGCGGCAGCCGGAACAGGATCGAGAATTGCATTATTCGTGATAACGGTTCAAAGGAGCAGGGCTTCGGCATAGATATCCAGGGAAAAGTCCGGGACATCGCCGTTCACAATACAAGGTTTGAAAATACGGCGGGCAAAAATCAGAATATAAGTATTCGTATCGGCCGGGAAGCTGAGCGAATCGTGCTGCGGGGTAATAACTTTAAGAATTGCCCGGTGCATATCAAGGACCTGCGATCCGAAAAACAATAGCCGTGATTTATCCGGCCCGGCAGTGTCACTGCGATAGATTCGATATTCTTTTCATGCCGGATGGCACTATCTCAGGATGGCCTGAAGGCCGAGGTCTCTTATTTGAATTGAAGCATCGAACGTACCGGGCAGCTCCCAGCCCATGTTCATCCCCACTACTGCGTAGTCGCCGGGATTCGAATCTGTCAGATACCCTCTTTTAACCGCCTCCTGAAGTCCTGCCTTGATGTACGGCAGAAGATCGATATCTATCTTTAACCACTGATTTTCCTTCAGGGGCTCTGAGGCGACATTCTCCCCTGCGATTGTATAAATGAACCTGCCGGTCGCATCCGCTTTCCCGGCGTCTTTTGCCCTGTACGAAGGCGGAATTTCGTACCGGCTGTCATAAAAAGGTACGCCGAACCAGAAATAGTTGCCGGAATCCTTCGAGCTCTGATTAATATTGCTGACCACCAGAAACATCTGGAACTGGGCGGCGTGGAGTGAGGGATCGCAGGTGTCTGTCGCCATGCGATTTTCGCAATAGAGCCGCTTGATTCCGAGAGCAAAATCAAGGCGGGTCAGCTTCTCCAGCGGATATGTTTCACAGACCTGCTGCTCAATAAGCAGGTGCGGCCAGCTTTCTCCCTGCTTTCTCGCTCTGTTTCCGTATTCGCAACCGGCTCTTATTTCGAGGACAAGGTCCCTGTTATCCGAATCCCCGGCGCCGACTAATACTTTCTTGGCATCGTTGCCGTATGAAACATTGCCGTGGCTATCATGGTTGCAGCTTGCACTCGCCAGTGAGTGCTTTGTTCCCCATTGGCATAATCTCCAGACAGGTTTGTTGTCCGAGTCACCAAGGTCAAGGACAGCTTCGGCGGCGTGACCTTTTTTCGAATCCGGATAGCTCAAAAAGAAACCTCGCCTGAAATTAGTATCCAGCAGCAGCGGCCGACTCCCGGCCGTATCATCATGTTTCCGGGGACCTTGAATCTTCGTATCGAGTATCTTCTTCTTTTCAGTGCACCATTCGCCTTTTTCGTAGTCAAATGGGACGGCGATGAGTCTTTCGGAGTCAATGCGTAGAGCAGTAATTTCGCTGGGTGAATTCGGTGCCGGAGATGGCAGTTGCACGAAGTTTATGCCTCTGTATTTATTTATACTTGCCTTGTGGTAGTGTCCACCCAGCACGAGTATCACGTTGGCATCTCCGAATGAGTTGACGAATTCGTCTTTATTCGTGATTGAATCGAAACATAAATGGGTAGACAAAACAATGGGGGTACCGTAAGGTACTTTCGGAAGGTTAATTCGAAGATATTCGAGCGCATCTTCAGATATCGGCTGGGCGGGACTGTTGAGAGTTTCATCGTACTTCGAATA
>DQCG01000094.1:6532-6969 GCA_003533825.1 Phycisphaerales bacterium | reverse complement strand
TCCTCAGATGGTCGACGGGACACGGATGCTGACTTTGGCAAAAAGACATACGCTTCTGTTCGTGATGACGGCACAACATGGCAAAAGGTAGTCAAGTGGTTTGGCTACAAACTGCATTTGATTGTAGATGCAGATTATGAGTTGCCTGTAGCCTTTGAGGTAACAAAGGCTTCATGTAACGAGATGCCCGAAGGCCGAAAACTCGTCAAAAAGCTCAAGGAAAGACACGAAGAGCTGGTTAAAGAAGATTGTAATGCTCTGATGGCTGACAAAGGATTAGATGATACGAAGTTGATTGAGCAGCTGTGGGACGACTGTCGAATCAAACCGGTGATAGATATCCGTAACATGTGGAAGGATGGTGAGCAAACGAAGCTGGTCGATGGTCAAACTAACGTTGTTTATGACTATCAGGGAAACGTTTATTGTTACTGCCC
>DQCG01000094.1:1828-6407 GCA_003533825.1 Phycisphaerales bacterium | reverse complement strand
GCGGTGCGGTTCGTATAAAGCTGTCGCAGGATCGACGGATTTTCACTCCTATAGCCCGCAGTAGTTATCAATGGAAGCGGTTATATAAAAAGCGGACATCTGTTGAGCGTGTCAATAGCCGTTTGGATGTATCGTTTGGTTTTGAGCATCATTTTATTCGCGGCCAAAAGAAGATGAAGGTGCGGGTGGGTTTAGCATTGATGGTGATGTTGGCTATGGCGTTAGGCCGGGTCAAAGAAAAACAGAAGGATAATCTGCGAAGCCTTGTGCAGGCAGCCTGAGTGCTTGCTGAGTCATATATTTTGCGGGGTGAGTATAATTGGGTTCTGCGCCGAATTGGCCTTGAGGCTGGAAATTCGTGTTTTATTTATTCCATCCTGCCCCCGATCGATATTTATCTATTCGACAATCGCAAAAACACTGCCTTCATCGTAGAATGAACATTCGGTTGGAGCAAAAAATGTTTACAACGCAAATGGCTCTACACTGCATAAACGTTGCATTTTGACGACGTTTCCGTTTAACTGGTGTTATTACTGATATCCGTATTGGTATGGTCAAATGATTTGAAAGACCTGCTATAGAGAGTCAAGCGAAAACAAGGTCAAAAAGCTAAAAATGAACATTTTGGAAAATCGGATATGAATCGACCGAAATCAAGCGCAATAAACCCCCTTTCCCCCAAATGGAAATTGCTCGTGACTTTTTGCCGCACACGGTCGATCCTCAGAAACGCAGCCTCATACGTGATATGGAGCATTCGACAAACGTGGTCTCCAACCTGCTCATACGCGTCTACTCTGTGGCGCCCGGCTCCCAAGCTTTCGTACGGGACGAGACTCCCAGGGACTGTAAATAAGGGACTTACGGCCATCCGAGCCTTATATCGTCACATTCTACAAAATGTCTACAGAAGAAAAACTAAAAGAATATCCATCTGTTTAGCCCTTAGTCAGGGCTAAGTAAAAGTAAAGGTGATCCAATGGGATCAGTAACTAAAATCATTAACTTAACTATATGAGGAGAAAGAAATGTCCAGAATATCTGTATCTTTATTGGCTGTTGCGTTGATGCTTTTGCTGACAGGAGGGGATTCATTTGGTGTCTTTGCATCTGAAAAGAAACAGCCGGTTGATTGGGTGGATCCGATGCTCGGGACAGCCAGTTCAAGGTGGATGCTGTATCCGGGGCCTAGTACGCCGTTTAGCATGATAAAACTCAGTCCCGACAATCAGAAGCAAAGCTGGAAAGCCGGATATGAGTACACGATTGAAAACATCGCCGGCTTTAGTCACATTCATTCTTGGACGATGGCCGGTCTGCTGACAATGCCAATAACAGGCAAACTCAAGACTGTACCCGGGCCGGAGAATGATCCGGACGGAGGATACAGATCGAGGTTCAGCCACGACACGGAAGTTGCATCTCCGGGATATTACGCCGTGACTCTTGAAGACTACGGCATTCGGGCTGAGTTGACTTCGACAGCCAGAGCCGGCTTTCAGCAATACACGTTTCCAAAGGCGGACGAAGCCTATATCCTCTTCGATCTCAAATTCCCCACAGAGTATGGATTTGAAGTCCTGGATGCTCGCATCGATAAGGTAAGTGATATAGAGATCACAGGCTATTCCAAACAGCAGGCCGGCAGATACGCCAAATGGAACGAATATACTGTTTACTTTGTAGTGAAGTTCAGCAAGCCTTTCGATTCTTTTGGAGGCTGGACGGGCAAGACGGTCCGCCGCGCCATCAATGAAGTTACGGGCAAGGGGGATGTTGGCGCTTTTGTGAGTTATTCAACATCCAGGGGTCAAGTCATCAAGATAAAGACCGGTATTTCGTTAGTAAGTATCGACCAGACCCGTCTGAATCTGGAAACCGAGATGTCACGATTCGGATGGGATTTTAACGCTGTCAGAAATCGCGCTCGCAATACGTGGAATGATTTGTTAAGTAAAATTGAGGTTGAGGGAGGCTCTGAAACCGATAGGATTAAGTTCTACACAAATCTGTACCGTTCCTATTGTGCGAGAACAATTTTGAGTGACGTGAACGGAAAATACGTGGATATGTATGAGAAGGTGCAGCAGTTGGAAGATCCGGATTCGCCTGTTTATGGTTGCGATGCCTTCTGGAATACTTTTTGGAACTTAAATCAGTTATGGACGTTAGTCACGCCGGACATAGCAAACAAGTGGGTCAAGTCCCTGCTGGAAATATATGATCGGGGCCGATGGCTGGCAAAAGGTCCTACCGGCATTGAGTACTCCAGCATCATGGTGGCATCTCACGAAATAGCTCTGATGGTTAGCGCGTATCAAAAGGGTATCCGGAACTTCGACATTGAAAAAGCATACGAGGCAATAAAGCATATTCAGACCACACCGGGGCGGCCTCACGAAGCAGGCGGCCACGTTGGCAATCGGCAGTTGAAATCGTATATGGAGCTTGGATATGTGCCCGTGGAAAAAGGGCCTGTGTCCAACACTCTGGAGTATGCCTATGATGATTGGTGCGTTGCCCAAATGGCAAAGGCTTTGGGCAAGAAGGACGATGTCGAGCTTTTTCTACAAAGGGCGGCGAGCTACAAGAACGTGTTCGATCCCTCTATAGGATATATGCGTCAGAAGCACGAGGACGGCTCATGGGTCAAGGATTTCTCCCCGTTCTCCGGTAAGGGCTTCGTGGAGGGCAATTCCTGGCAGTTCACATGGTTTGCGCCTCACGATGTAAAGGGGCTCGTGGACTTGTTGGGGCGCGATGAATTCAACAGAAGATTGAAGGATGGCTTGGAGAAATCTCGAAAAAGCAATTTTAACGCAACCAACGATCGTTTCGCGGACTTTCCAATCAACCACGGCAATCAGCCGAACATGCAGTCAGCCTGGCTTTTCAACTTCTCGGGCACTCCGTGGCTAACTCAGAAATGGGTCCGCGAGATAATCGAGCGCTATTACGGCACCGGCCCGATTGACGGCTACCCGGGTGACGAAGATCAGGGCCAGATGGGAGCCTGGTACGTTATGAGTGCTATGGGTCTTTTCGAGATGGATGGAGGTGCGGCGACAGAGCCTACTTATGAGATCGCCGGCCCGATATTTGATAAGATCACCATTCATCTGGATAAGAACTATTATAAGGGCGGCGAGTTTGTAATCGAAGCTCAGAACAACTCAAAGAAGAATATGTACATCCAGTCGGCAACACTTGACGGAAAGCTTTTGAACAAACCCTGGTTTTACCATCACCAGCTTGCCGATGGCGGCAAGTTAGTTCTTCAAATGGGCCCAAAGCCAAACAAACAGTGGGGCAATGCACCCGAAGCGGCTCCACCTTCGATGACGAAGTAGGGTTAGTGAATGTAAAGAGGCTCAGTGGTGTAGCTGGGCAAGGAAATGTTATATGGGAAATCCAAGTTACAATAAAGCACAATCATTGTTAATACAAGCGTTTGAAGGCCGACACCTCAAACTCGGTGATAAGCATCCACACACGTAGGAATCTATGAACAACCTAATTAACCTCTACGAAGCCTGGAGCAAGCCGGAAAAGGCCGAGGAGTGGCGAGCAAAACTACCGCAAACGGAAGCTGTGGAATAGTAACATAACACGCGCAAAGTCATCTTCTTCATGAGTTGAAAAACACCGCCAAGACCAAGGGACATCCTGACACCGTTTTGTTACCACAAATATCAATTTTTCCAAATCAAGTCCGAATATATGTCATTTTTTTACAGAATTACGCATCTTTCAAAAAATTGTCGGGCGCGTATCGTATTCAATGTACAACATGAATTTATTCCTTATAATAGTCACAAGATTATATTTTATAGATATTTATGAGTATATAAGGTAAGTGTAGATTTGGAAAACTACAACTATTTCTACAACCAAATCGCTTTTATCTATCAAAAAAACCACTATTTTTAGGAGACAGGAAGATGATGAATTCGAAGAGAAAAACCCGTTCGGACAAGTTCCCATTAACGCTCCATCCCACTGGCCAATATTGCAAAAAGATAAATGGAAAAATCCGTTACTTTGGGAAAGACAAGAAGAAAGCACTCGAAAAATATTTGGCTCAGGCAACGTATCTGCACGGACCACAAAGCCTGGCCCAGAAAATCTCCAACGGCAAAATGACCCTGAAACAACTATGTGATCTCTATTTGCGTTATCAGAACTCAAGAGTCCTCGTAGGAGATATTACTCCAAAGCACTATACTGATTCAAAGTACAGTCTGGATAGATTCATAGCTTTCCTTGGACCAGGCTGTAGGATAGAGAATATCTCAACTTTGGATTTGCAGAATTACAAACGCAAACTTCAGAGCTCATATCCCTCGATCGATCGGCAGAATCTCCACATAGGCATTATGAAGGCCATGTTTCACTGGGCAAGAAAGAATGATGTTCTCGAGAGTATCCCAAATATCGATGCCGTTTCGAAAGATAGAGTTGTTCATAAGGAAAAGTATACGTTCAACAAAAAGCAGATTCGTAAATTGCTATCAACTGCAGACATTAAAATGAAGGCTATGATATGGCTGGGTTTAAATTGTTGCTTCGGATGTAC
>DQCG01000094.1:0-1745 GCA_003533825.1 Phycisphaerales bacterium | reverse complement strand
CATTAGTATTCACTACTTCCAAGGATCATCCTTGGATTCAGACTACGGCCACAACAAATAACAATGGTGAGCCCAAGTACATAATTGATAATCGAATCTCTACGAAATTCTCAAGGCTGATGAAGAAGGTTGGAATCCAGGCGCCTAAGCTCGACTTTTGCCATTTTTTCAGGTTACTGAACGATGGGTCAAGAATACACTGGCATAACGAATAGACTCCTGCCGATGCTTATTATTGGTAATGATAATAAGTTCGGAAAGGAGTCCATTATGCTTACTGTTCCATCGGCAGCAGAAGAACTTTTTATCCAATTTTCTTCGGCATTTACTAAACCGACGTTCCAGCGTATCCTTCCACTGGCCATTGGCGCTATAGTCACCCTGGGCCGACGAACCGTCACTTCGATATTGTGGACCATGCGTACGGTGGTCAAAGGCCATTGGAGTACTTATCATCGTGTCCTTTCTCGAGCCAGTTGGTCTCTGTGGCCGCTGGGTAAAATTCTGGCCGCTGCGATTCTGCAATTTGTTCCGCCCAATGAACCGGTCCTGGTTCCTATGGACGACACCACGGCTCAACACCGCGGCAAGAGGGTTTATGGTAAGGGCTGCCATCATGACGCCGTCCGGTCGGCTCATAACCATGTAGTCTTTCGTTGGGGCCACCGTTGGGTGGTCTTGGCGCTGTCGGTCAAGTTTCCTTTTATTTCGGGGCGTTGGGCTTTGCCGGTGCTGGCGGCCTTGTACCGTCCGGAAGAATTGGACACGGCCGAAGGTCGCCGGCATAAAACACCTGCACAACTGGCACGCCAACTGATGGCGGTGCTTATACACTGGTTTCCTGAGCGAAAATTCGTGTTTTTGGGTGACGGAGGTTACGCCTCGCATGAACTGGCCAAGTTCTGTTATCGCCACCGTAGCCATGGGGCTTTGGTCAGCCGATTTCGTGGCGATGCCCGTCTGTATGTCCCACCGCCGAAAGTAAAAGCCTCGATGGGCCGGCCACGCCTCAAGGGACATAAGTTGCCCACACCCCAAAAGGTAGTGGCGCACAGTCCACGGATCCCAACGACGGTCAGTTGGTATGGAGGCTCTGACCGACGGGTCCAACTTGTCAGTGGCACCGGCCTCTGGTAAAGAGTTGGCGAGGGATTGATTCCGGTGCGATGGGTCTTTGTCCATGATGTACAAGGAACACATCGGGATGAATACGTATACAGTACGGACCCCGGCCTGAGCCCTGAGCAGATTGTCGATTGGTTCATCTCGCGTTGGCCTATCGAGACCACGTTTCAAGAGATTCGTTATCATTTGGGTTTTGAAACACCACGACAATATGTGGCCAAATCGGTATTGCGTACCGCTCCGTGCTTGTTGGGGCTGTTCAGCATCGTGTGCCTGATTTTTGCTGAGCACACACGGCATCATACTATCCGGCTGCGTCGCACACAGTGGTATGCCAAAACCGAGCCCACCTTTTCGGACGCCATCGCGGCCGTCCGCCGATTGTTTTGGCAGGAGACTATTTTTACAAAGGCTTCTTATCATAAGGGTTTTAAAAAACTACCACCTAAATTAAGGAACGTGCTGTTGGACTATTTGAGCCAAGCAGCATGATTACATAAAACGGCAAAAGCCGAGCTAAGGGAACGGGTTTTTATACCCTTCGCAGAACGGCTGCCACAATGGCTGCAAGGTCTGGCGACCCATTTGCAGTTCAAAGGCTTCTCGGTCATGTGGATTTG
>DQCG01000246.1:495-3593 GCA_003533825.1 Phycisphaerales bacterium | reverse complement strand
TCTTTTCAGCGGTTCCCTGCCGCAACCGACCACATCCACAACATCTTGCAGCTCCACCGCCGAATCCGGGTTGAGGGCCTTGCGTTCCAGAAGGTGTTTAATTATATGCTTTTGTTTTTTGCCCCTCAATTTGTCGATTGTATTTTCGGCCTCAGCGGCACTGATTGTCAGGAAAACGTATTGTTGTGTTTTAACTCCGGCACCTTTCTTGACCGCCGCCGGCACCATCGCCGCAAGGACCTGGCCGAGAGGACAGACATAATAACCACTTATCCACCGGGCCAAATCCATCAACTCGGCGTTCAACAAGGGCTTTTTGTCTATCACACTGGTTACTGTTTTGAGCTTATGCACTTTGCCGTGTGCGGCGAAAGAACTTTCAAAAGGAATATCGGTTTCGACACAGAACCCCTTTTCCAGCTTATTTTTTCTGCCGAATGGAACTTCAACCCTCTGGCCAATTTGAATCGGCCAAATCTCATCCGGAACCCCGTAATCAAATTCCATATCAGCCGCCGACTCGAACGCCACCCGAATAATATGATGAAAAGTAGTGTTCTCGACTTCGAGGTTCTTGAACAAATTTGTTGTGTTAGATTTACTCATTTTTGTTATATGATTTGTTATTATATTATAATATTCCCCGTTGACTCAATAATATCAAAAACATCTTTTATTTGCTCCGAGCTCAATTCCGGATTCCCGAAAATCAAGCGAAGAAATGGCGGATCACCATTTATTTCGGCGTAATTAACCAGAACTCGCCCGTCTTTATTGAGGCATTTATAGAGTTTTTTAGTAATTGCCTGTAGTTCCAGCTTTTCGCGTTCAGAGCAGGCTTTAATCCCGTCTTTATGTCTTAAATGTTCAGGCACAAAGTAAAAACACACATTCCAAAACGCTGGATTTTCGTCGTACAGCCAGAAAGCAGTTCTTTCCTTTATAAGTTTGATGGCTTCTGATGTAACTTTAAAAGACTTGTCAACTCGACTTTCAAAATAAGATCGACCTCGCACTTTCCACATCAGCCATAATTTAAATGCATCCCCTCGTCTTCCGCATTGGGCGGTTTTACGCCCTAAGTCATATTGCCGTAATGGTTCTGAATCGTGGAACAGGTAGCTGTCATATACATGAAACATTGATTTTATGGAGATGGCCGACCTTACTAAAAAAGCCGAGCATAATATGGGCGCATTTAACGCTTTATGAAAATCCCAGGTCATGGAATCCGCTCGCTCGATACCTTTCATAAGATGGCGATGTTGAGCAGACATTAATACGGCTCCACCCCAGGCTGCATCAACATGTAACCATATCCGGCCATAATCCGACAGAGCTTCGCTTATTTCATCAAGTGGATCAAAGCCGCCAAGAACTGTTGTGCCGCTTGTTGCACAAACACACGCCGGTTTTTTATCGGCAGATAAGCAACCTTCAATTTGTCGTCTAAGTGAACGAATTTGCATTCGGCCCTTTTTGTCACAGCTCACTCTGCATATATTGTCTGGCTTAATCCCAAGGAGGGTGGCTGCCTTGTCGATTGAATAATGTGCTTGTTCTGACTTGAAAATGACGAGTTCTTTCTCTTTGATATCTTCGTTTTCGATACATCGATTTTTTGCAAGGAACACAGCCATCATGTTGGAATATGATCCGCCCGGACAAAATATACCATCCGCATCCTCTCCTAAGCCTACAATAGCAGCCAGGTTTTTAATCAGTTCAACCTCGGCCATTGAAAAGACGGGCGATGCTTCATATGTGTGTACATTTGAATTAATCAGAGAAATGATCCAATCTCCAAGAACACCGACGAAATCAGGTTTCGAATAAAGATAATTAAATTGGAACGGATGCTGTGTAGAAGGTGTAAATTCAAATGTATTTTGAATGAGTTGTTTGATGTCTTTTAAATCAATTGACGTGGTTTGGTCGGGTAAGGAAAAATCAATTATTTGTTTAAGCTCTTCCGGGGATTTATAGTCTACTGCTTTAGTGTGGCTGGTATAGAGTTTGTTTAAAATCGGGTTCAGAATTTCATCTACTACCTTTTGGGGTTCCAAATCCATTCTATTGTTACCTTCTCTTATTAATAGAGAACTCACTTTTGTTAATGCCCTAAGCCGCATTAGCGAGGGCCTCGATTAAGAAGTTGAATTTATTGTCATGTACGCTCGAATTGCCGAACATAGCTTTTATTCTCTCACGCCAGAGTTCGCGACGCAGACAACTCAACGCATCTGCAAAGCTTGGGGTGCTCTTTTGACGGTACCACGGTTGAACCAGATAGTATCTTTGACTGGACTTCTGATTAATGTACCAAAACCATACCATCGAATAGAGCCAGAGGCCCAAAGCCGCAGCGCGTTCGGGGCCTTTTGCCTTATAGCTCTGCGGTTGCTGGACTCCCAAAGACTGCTTGGTCTGCTTGAAGGTATCTTCAATTGCCCAGCGATCAGAATAGCAGCTCAATACTTCGGCAGCGGACATTTCAATATCCGTAGTAAAAAAGAAGTCATCTTTCTCCTTGCCCTGCGGGTCTCGGCTGATGACAAGTTGAATCGGCTTTCTCGAAACCGACGGCCAAAGCACGATACGAGTATATACCAGACGTTTAACCATGGTGCCTCGTTGAGAAAACGTGATGGTCTTCCAGTTTTGAATATGTGCGGCCATTTTTTCGAGCTTGGCCAATTTCTTTCCTTTGGTTCGGGGACGGCCCCGACGTTTGGCCCTTCTCCTGGGTGGCAGGTCGTAGAGCTTGGCATCGCGTCTGAGCCTGGAGATGATCGTTACGTTGGCCAGCGGCTTGCCGGCCAGGGTGGCGTAAAAACCATCGCCCACCACGCGAATGGCCCGTTGCGGCAACCATTCGCAGACCTGCTGAATCATTTCTACAGCAAGTTCGATCAGTGTTTTTTGCTTTTTCCGGTGCAATCGCATGTTGATTGGCAATCCCAATGGTTCGCCTCCCCAGGGCGGCTGGATTTGCAGCGTCAGAACCACCAGATTCAAACCCCAGGCACAGACAATACTTTTCTTTGTCGAGCGGACCGCATCCCGCCAATATCCGGCACCGTTGATCTTTCGTCCGG
>DQCG01000246.1:0-415 GCA_003533825.1 Phycisphaerales bacterium | reverse complement strand
GTCAATGTTCGCCACAGTTGACTCATGGCCCATCGCGCATCTGGAAAGAACCGATGATAGGCATCGTGAGCATGCTTGCACATAGGATCGGCAAACGGCAGTATGCCTGTTATGGTTCTGCGGGCGGTACACAGTATCCAACCGGTCATCAAGGTGAAAAAAATCTCGCCACCGGGCTTGGTAAATATCTGAAAAAACTGGCCAAGAAGTTCCGACCATGTCGAAGATATAGTGTGCATATCGACCTCCATGTCTTAGTTTTAGATCCAATAAAGACATCGGATGGTCGATATGTTTTTGTTTACAAACCATTAAAATATGTCGCCTAAAAAGTGCGAAAGTTTACTTATACATAAGCTCGTAACCCTCGGGGATGACCGAGGCGAATGTTGTCGGATCAATCCGGGCCTCCCAC
>DQCG01000180.1:246-6731 GCA_003533825.1 Phycisphaerales bacterium | reverse complement strand
AACAGCCCTTTCAATGCAGTTTTCCAGTTCTCGAATGTTGCCGGGCCAGTGATACCTTGTGAGCATTTCAATTGCAGGTGTCGAAATGCGAGAGATGTTCTTTTTGTTTTCAGCGGCTATTTTTTCGAGAAAGTAGTCTGCTAGCAGCATGATATCGTCTTTTCGCTCCCTCAACGGCGGCATGTAGATGGGAAACACATTCACTCGATAATAAAGGTCTTCGCGGAAGTGGCCTTCCTTTATCTGCTCCTCGAGGTTCTTATGTGTCGCAACGACGATTCTGACATTTGTTTTTATTGTCTCAAGGCCGCCGACCCTCTCGAACTCCTTGAACTGGATTACTCGCAGCAGCTTGACCTGCAGATTCAGTGAGAAATCGCCGATCTCGTCGAGAAATATCGTGCCGCCATGAGCTCTTTCGAACCGGCCCAGCTTTCTTTCTGCGGCCCCGGTAAAAGCCCCCTTTTCATGCCCGAAAAGCTCGCTTTCAAGCAGAGTATCCGGCAGGGCGGTACAATTTACCTTCACAAACGGCTTATCCGCGCGAAGGCTGTTGTAGTGAATCGCATGAGCGACAAGGTCCTTGCCCGTTCCGCTTTCGCCACGAATCAGAACCGTTGCGTTGCTGTTGGATACCTGCTCGATAAGCCGGTAAACTTCCTTCATCGCATTACTCGATCCGACCATATTGTGTATATTGAAGTGATTTTTCAGCTCCCGGCGAAGACGCACGTTCTCTTCGCGAAGATGCTTTCGGTCGGATTCCACAAGTTTATTCAGCTTGACTGCCTGGGCAATCATCGTGGCGATGACGTTCAGCAGCCTTACATTGGCCTCGAGGTCATCGCTCGAATCGGCCTGCTTATCGACGCTCAAAGCGCCGACCGTTTTGCCCTCCAGTTTGATGGGCACGCAGAAAAAGGCGACCCTTTTGCCCTTTTGCTGCTTTCGTAACCTTGTTTTATGCAGGAAACGCGGATCTTTGGAGATGTCCGGCACGATAATCTCCTTACCGTTTTGGACGACGAGGCCCGTAATGCCTTCGCCCACCTTATAACTTGTCATGCTCTTGGACTTGTCGCTCAATCCGTGAGCTATCCTGACGTTTATCGTTTCGGTATCCGGATCCAGCAGGGTAATCGTTCCCCGCCTCAGCTTAAGGTGGGTATCGAACGACTTAAGTATCGACCTCAACGTCTCTTCCAGGTCGAGTGATTCGGCCAGGGCCTTTGATATATCGCTTAAAATCTCTACTTCTCTCGCAGGTTTTGGTTTCATAACCACCCTTTCGTAAAGAATTCATGATAAGGGCAAAATAACAAAATTGTAGACTCATTGCAAGAACTTACAATTTTGTCTTTATTAAACAGAGCTGTGAGCGTAAGGGGGAGATATGGTAAGTGCCTCCGGCTTGCTCTGTAGAAAAATCAGTTTATAGTATGTCATTGCGAGCGTAGCGAGGCAATATCAAACGCAACCATGGCTTTTTCTGCTTATAACTCAGAAGATTGCCACGGCCCTTCGGGCCTCGCAATGACAGATTGAGGAGCTATTCTACAGAGCATCTCAGGCTGCTTTTCTATGTTTTCATGAAGGCGTTTTGTTTGGAAGATTTTGTTTAGAGACGCGCCGGCAGCATTTTAAACGCATCTTCACCGCCGTTTATCAGGTGGACCAGCGGCTGCGGCCTGTCGACGCCCTCGATAAACTTCGGCCGGGCCGCCCAGGGCGTCACGCTCAGCACCCCGGTCAAATCCATCCAGTGCTGCAGCCGAGCCACCGACAGATCCCAGGTCATGTGGAAATGATTCGCCGGAGGATATTGCTTGTACTCGACCATGCTCGCGTACTTCGGTACGACAAACGTGTGAGGCCACGTGGGCGTGGTCAGGTCACACATCGCCTTGCCGAGTTTTGTCGGTACTTCTGTCGTGTGCGCCTCGTCCCAGATCATGCTGAACAGTCCGGTCAGGCTGCTGTATGCGCATCGGGCGGCGATACCTTCGATTCCCGCCGGCGTCATGAACGTAACCGAATTGCCGCCGCCGGGGAAATAACCGGCGTCTGCCACAGGCATTTGAACACTATCCATAATCTTCTTGATGGACGCTCCGGGCTTTTGCGCCCAGTCGAATGACGCACTGCCTGAGTTGTCACCGTCTACGAGGCCCTTGTTGTACCAGTCGGTCTTCTTATCCAGCGATTTGACTCCGATTTTCTTAGATAATTCTTTGATTTCCCACGCTTCCCAGACTTTTCTAAAGTCCATGAACAGAGGTGGATTTCCGCCGGACAGGTATGTCGTGAACAGCATCGTTAAAAGTCCCTGCACATCGGCTTCGGTGGCGTATGGCAGGGGGGCTTTTCGGCCGTTGTGGTCAAAGGTCGAGTTGAACAGGCTCTCCATTACATCGGCTACCGGCAGGGGGATGCCCCGCAGGTCGCTGCCCCATTCCAACTGGCTCATAAATCCGCCGCCTACGGCGTTCAAATCCGTCATCAGGTCGCGGACGATAAGGTACATCGCCAGCGACTGGTTGAACCGTTCGCTGTCGGCGTCGTCACGAAGCTCCAGACGCTTGCCGACGTACCTGTTAATCCAGCCACGCAGCGTCTTGAGTTCCTTTTCATTATACGCCTTTTTCTTTAACATATCGGCCAGGAGCTTCATATCCAGGCGAGTGATTTCGATGCCGAATGTATTCCTGGTTGGTATGATGTGTGCCAGGGCGGTTTCCATGCCCATCGAATCGTGGCCAAGCACAACGATCCTCCGGCCTCGCAGGGCAACTGTCGTCACCGCGGCATAACACCAGTCGATAAGATTCTTCGCCGTCTGGTCGGTCATCTTCGGATTTTCACCAGTATCGGGCCACGTACCGACGTTCAGAGCGGTTATTCGCCCATACTGGGCAAGAGCGCCGTTGAGCGCGTGGGCATAAACCACGCCCGGCTTCGGGCCGCTGTTGCCGCAGGTGATATTGATGGGAGTGTTAGGTGGAAATTGCTGGAGCAGCGAAATCCCTGTAAGCTGCGGAAACGCCCACGTATCCGGTACGCAAACCAGAATATCGACGCCTGCCTTGCGAAACTGCTGGGCGACAATATCGGCCTGCGCCTCGCCGTCCACCAGAACGGTCGAATAGACAACCGGCACCGGCGTCTTGTCCGGCAAAACCACCGACCCGCTGATTGTATCGGCCGTCATCTTCGCAATATTCTGACAGCGAGTCCGGCTGGCCTGGTCGATCCGGGGATCGCTCGTAGCAAAAATCCCAATCGCCGGAACCTTAGGCGTGGCTTTCCTTATGTTCGGCAGATGTTTCGCTTCAATTCTCTTAGTCATTTCAAACGCTCCTTCTCACCTTATACAAAGTTCAGTATTCAGGACTAAAAGCCAAACGAGGTTGTGTCTTCCAGCATTTTTCTCACGAAATCGAGGAACTTGGCGGCGTAGGCTCCGTTGGCGACTTTGTGGTCCACGGACAGGGTAATGTTCATCAGCTTGCGGACCATTATGTTGCCGTTGTCGGGCACGCAGGTCTCGGAGATTTGGCCGATCCCTAATATGCTGCACTGGCCGGGCACGACGATCGGGATGAAATTGTCAATCCCGAACGCGCCGAGATTGCTGACGGTAATGCAGCCGCCCTCGATGTCCGTCGGGGCCAATTTGTTGCTGCGTGCCCTCTCGATCAGGGCCTGGCTGTCCAGTGCAATCTGCCGGACATCCTTTTTATTGACATCCTTGACAATCGGTGCGACCAGGCCGTCCGGCACCGATATCGCCAGGCCGATACCGATTGCCTCAGCCAGCCGGATTTCTTCGCCGGCGAGCTGGCCGGTCATAATCGGATATTTTTCAAGCCCGGTTGCGACCGCTTTCAAGAGAAAATCATTGTAAGATAGCTTCACGTCGCCGGTCTCATTCAACTTGGTTCGCAGCTCGACCAGGTCGGTGACATCCGCTTTTACGGTCAGGTAGAAGCACGGAATTTCCTGCTTGGATTTGAGCATTTTTTCGGCCGTGATTCTTTGCAGCCGGTTAACCGGAATTCTCTCGCCGGCTTTGGCCTCTGCGGCGGGAGCTGCCGGGGTAGACGGTGCTGATGGTGTAGCGGCAGCTTTTTGGACGTCCTGCTCGGTAATCTTACCGGCCGGGCCCGTGCCGGTTACTGTCGCCAAATCCACGCCGAGATCCGCGGCGAGTTTCTTTGCCCTTGGTGAGGCCATTATTCTGCCTGCGGGCTTAGCCGGCTCAGCTTTGGCCGGTGCTGCGGCGGGAGCTGCTTCGGCGGCAGGCGCCGCTTCGGCCGGCGCGGGCGCCGCGCCCGTTAGCGAATCGACAAAACTCTGCGGCACATCTTCATCTTCGGCGCCGAGTACCAAAACGGCCGACCCGACGGGCAGAGTCTCATCGACCTTGGCAAGGACGTATTTAACGAAACCTTCAGCGGGCGATTCCATTTCAAGTGTCGCCTTATCCGTTTCAATCTCGAAAATAACATCACCTTTTTTAACTTCGTCGCCGACATTAACCAGGCAATTGACAACGGTTCCCTCTTCCATCGTTTGCCCGAGCTGCGGTAATCTTACTTCTTTTGCCATTTATGAAATCCTCAATTTGTTTTGTATTGTTTAGACCGACGAAAAAGGTGTCGGTAAATCCCCGGTGGTGCCGGGGGCTAAAGATTTACGAGTTTTTTTACGGCTTCCGTTATTGTCTCGACGCTTGGGATGCTTGCCAGTTCCAGCGGTTCGCTCATTGGTGGCGGTACATCGGCTGCGGCGAGATTCACAGGAGCAGCATCGAGATAATCGAAGCCGTGCGAGCCATCGCTGAATTCGTATTCCATATACTTGCCCGCGATTTCCCTGCCGGCGCCGCAGGTGCAAAAACCTTCGCTGACCGTAATCAGCCGGCCCGTCTTGCGGACCGACTCGGCAACCGTATCGATATCCATCGGCTTGAGCGTTCGCAGGTCGATGACCTCGGCGTCGATGCCATGCTGCTCGGCGAGAATTTTCGCCGCCTGAAGCGACCACATCGCCATTCTGCTGTAGCTGACGATAGTCGCATCGCTGCCGGGCCTTTTGATATCCGCCACGCCCAGCGGGATAATATAATCGCCTTCCGGCACAGCGCCCAACTGACCGTATGTCGCTTTGTGCTCGATAAAGACGACCGGATTGTCACTGCGTATGGCGGCTTTAAGCAGGCCCTTCGCATCGTAAGGTGTCGAGGGCATTACGACATAAAGTCCGGGTGCATGCATGAGCCAGGCTTCGAGCGATTCGGAATGGTGGGCGGCGATACATCTGCCGACGCCGCCTTCGGTACGCAGAACCATCGGCACTTTCGCCTTGCCGCCGAACATGTAGCGGTTATAGGCTCCGACGTGGACGAGCTGGTCCATTGCGATTGTCAAGAAGTCGACGTACATAATCTCCGCCACCGGCCTCATCCCGCGAAGAGCGGCGCCGACGGCGGAACCGGCAATAGCCGCCTCGGAGATCGCCGTATCGATAACTCGTTCTGTGCCGAATTCGGCCAGCAGTCCGCGGGTAGCCTGATACGCTCCGCCGTAGAGACCGACGTCTTCGCCCATGACGATAACGTTCTTGTCCCGTCGAAGCTCATCGGCCTGTGCGGCCGAGACGGCCTGGCCCATGGTAATAACATCCATATCGAACTTCGACTTGATTTCGCCGCTCGCTTCTTCGGTAGCCGCTTTTTTTGTTTTAGCCGTAGACGAGGCAAGCGCCGCCTCGAAGGCCGCCGTTGCTTCGGTGACTTTTGCAGAAGCTGCCTTGTCGGAGGAAATCAATTCCGACGGATAGCTCTCCTCGACGTACACGTCTTTGGCCACGTCGGCCGGGTTGGGCCAGGGGCTGTCGAGGCCGAACTGCGTCGCCGCTTCGATTGCTGCGAAGGCCTTGTCCTTTATCTCGTCTAACTCTTTCTGCGTGCAAAGTTTCTCGCTGAGCAGTTTTTCGCTCAGAACGGTAATCGGGTCGCGCTCGTGCCAGACCTTTTCCTCGGCCTTTGTTCGATAAGCTCGCGGATCGCTGCGGCTGTGCCCGTACCAGCGGTAGGTCTTGGCCTCGATAATCGTCATCTGGGTGTCTTTTCTTGCGGTTTCAACGGCAGCCCGGACAGCAAGAAAAACGGCAACGGCATCCTGTCCGTCGATAATCATCGCCGGCACGTCGTAAGAAGCCGCTCTTTGGGCGATATCCTTGATATTACTAGCTCGAACCGCCCCATCGATTTCGCTGCCGGAGAACGGTACGCTCATTCCATAAAGGTTATTCTCGATAATTGCCACCAGCGGCACGGCCAGCGTCGAGGCCATATTCATTGCCTCGTGAAAGCTGCCGCAGTTAGTGGAGCCGTCGCCGAAGAACGACAGCACGACCTTGCCGGTTTTTCTGTATTTCTCGGCTAATGCCGCACCGACCGCCGGGGCCTGGTTGCCGCCGAC
>DQCG01000180.1:0-168 GCA_003533825.1 Phycisphaerales bacterium | reverse complement strand
GTAGCCGGTCTCTTTGCCCATCAGCTCGGCCATCATCTGGTTCCAGTGGTTCTGGCGCTGCTCTTCGCTGTCGGCGTATTTGTTGCCGATCGCGCCGCAGTGGCCGTGGCCGCGGTGAGTCGAGCCGATTACATCTCCCCGCTTGATCGCGGCGGTGGCACCGACGGC
>DQCG01000152.1:384-11335 GCA_003533825.1 Phycisphaerales bacterium | reverse complement strand
TTGTTCACCTCGTCAAAATCTTCGCCGAAGACTATATAGTGCAGTTTTGTACCGAAACCTGCTGTCCATGTAAGCTGAACATTCAGGTCGACAAATTCAGTTCCGTCCGCCGGATCGGGGTAATACGCAGTCTTTGGCGGAATCAGGAAGCTCCATACATCGCCTTTCCATGGACTGTTAGGTTCGGCTTCGTTGACCTCATCAATTCGCCAGTAGTAAGTCGTACCCGGAACGAGACCGTCCGGGTAAGCATACCCCGGAAAACCTGCAATGTAATAAGTGTCCCCCTGGTTGCCTCGGAACGTGTCGCCGGCACCGTTGTTCACATCGTCAAAATTGTCACCCAGATATACATCATGCGAGACCGCATAACCTCCTGGCTTCCAGGAAAGAGTCACCCATGTATCGACATGCAAATCGCCGTCAGCCGGCTCAGAACCCCAGGCATATGGCCATACCTCACCTTGCATAGCGCTGAGAATCTCTACTTCCGACAAAACGTGGTCGTAAATGCGGACGTCGTCGATTTGGCCGATGAAATCGGCACTGTGTTCACCGGGACTAAAACCGATCCTGATCGTATCACCTGCATTATCTCCACCACCATTAAAATTAACGACATAAGTACCTTCGACTCCATCAACATACACGTGACCTGATTCTTCATCCATTTTCCAGGTAACGGCTATATGATGCCACTGATCGTCATTAACCCTTATACTGCCCCGGATCCACTCACACCCCCAACCTACGTATTCGACTGTCCCATCATTATCCCCTTCTGACGTAGCTGAATCAGCAATGTAAATTTGCTTCTCCATTGATGCCCAGCCAGTGTCGCCATTGGATTTGGATAATATAGCCATCCCAGTCTCGGAGGTTTTGATCCAGGCGGCAATTGTGAAGTCTGCCGCGCCCAGTTCGGTGACACCGGAGGGGATATCAACGTAGTCATCACCATCAAACTCCAATACTCCGCCTGCCGGGCCGACGGCCCACTTGGGATCACCATTAAAGGTACCATGGTGATTGTTCCCGGCGCTATCGTAAGTGCTCGTGCCGGATCCCTCATCAAATCTCCAGTGCGCTACCAGATCACCTGATGCGCTGCCGGCTATGCTCAGCACCAAAACAGAAAAAACTAAATAGGTCAATTTTCTACACATAATTATCCTCCTTCAATAAGAGATATTATTTTTGTGCTCTGGCCATACACCAATACACCTCTTGTTGTTAGCACAACGACTGATAAAATATGCACCTTTACTAAGTTATGTTCCTCATTAGTAGAATTATCGACAATGCGCAACCACCTCCTTTCTTCCAAAGCTCAGCAGGAGCTATAGATAAGATATACCCATCTACACTTCAGAAAAAACCCCCCTGCTTCTTAAGCCTTATAATAGCAGCAATTTATCTTAATGTCAACAATTTTATATCACTTTCGTGGGATGTATTCCGGACATCCCATACCTCTGCCAAGTTATACTTGACAAGGTAAATTAGTATTTTATGCTGATTACTAACTGGACAACACGCCACATTAGAATGTTATACGGAAAGTGGATTTTATCAGATGATAAGAGTGGCAACGGAAATAATGATATGTTTTGAGAAGACAAAAGATGAGCAAAGATGAAAGAAACCACATGAGACTCAGGCATGCCGAATTGCTCGAGTTGAAGCGTTTGAATACACCCACGATCTACAACGGATGGGAGCAGATAACCAAGCGTGACAGCGCCAGAGAGAGTTTTAATTTGGAAGTGTGCCGTGATTTCATGCCGCAGATGGGGCCTATGGTGGGCCATGCCGTTACGGTCGTTATCGAGCCAAGCAATCCGGAGCACGTCCAGACAAATCGCCAGGCATGGAGCGAATACCGGCGCTATGTTGCGGCGGCGCAGGGCCCGAAGATTGTGGTGGTCCAGGACCTGGATAAGCCGGTTGCTTTCGGCTCGTTCTGGGGTGAAGTCAACAGCAATGCTCATCGCGTCCTGGGTTGCGTAGGCACAATCACCGATGGAGCAATTCGGGACATCGACGAAATGATCAATGCCGGTTTCAAAGCGATTGCCCGGCAGCTTTGTGTCGGTCATGCTCATGTTATTCCGATACGCTGGGATTGTGACGTGACGGTCTTTGGCTGCCGGATTCAACCCGGTCAGCTTATTCATGCCGACAAGCACGGCTTTCTGGCGATCCCCGAATGCGATGAAGGCCGTTTGCTTCAAGCCGCCCGTTTCATGGATTCGAACGAATGTCAAACCTTGATAGCTGCGGCTCGGAACTCGCAAGGTAAAACAACTGAAGAGATTCTTCAAGCGATTGATCAGGCTGCAAGGGAGTTTGACCAAAACACCAGGGAGAAATATACCAGAAAAGGTGAATGGTAACGAGGGAATAGTGGTTTTCGATAACCATCCCGGACAGGAGATGTCAATGATGACTCGGCTCAGCAGAAGTACAAACAAGAGAATAACGACAGTGATAATGATGGTGCTCGCCGTGGTCCTATGGAACTCCCGGGCGAGCAGGTCTTCGCCCGACGGTAATGGCACGCCACGACGTGATAGATACCTTGTGCTCGACTCCCGGATTATCGAGGCTACCAAAAACGCTGAGTTGACGCTCGGCTCTATAAAAAAGGACCCACGCAATCCGTTGTTCATGGAAGACAAACCATGGGAGCCCCGCTACGACAACGTTTATGCAAATGTCATCTATGACAGACAGGACAGACTTTACAAGTGCTGGTACAGTCCATTCATCATCGATGAAAGAACGACATCCACCCCGGAAGCTGAACGGAATCCCTCCGATCATGATTACATGCGTGTCAAGCCCAATGGCCGGGAGATGGGCGTCTGCTACGCTGTCTCAAAAGACGGTATCCATTGGGAAAAACCCGAACTCGGCCTGGTCAAATTCGACGGTAACAAGAAGAACAACATTCTCATGCGGGGCTATCATTTCCGAGGGGTTTTCACTGGTCCACATGGCGCCGGCGTTTTTAAGGATCTTCATGAATCGGACCTCGCGAAACGTTATAAAATGTTCTTCAAAGGGAGCAAGATGGCAGTGGCATTTTCCCCGGATGGAATACATTGGAACCTGCCTGTTGAATGCCCGGAGATCGATGCCCACGGGGACACCCACAACAATGCGTTCTGGGCTCCGGACCTGGGCAAATATATTGGTATTACCCGTTTGAAGTATGGAAGACCGTCTATTCGCCAGGTAGCGTGGACAGAGTCGCCCGACTCTATCAACTGGACAAAGGCAAAGGTCGTACTTGAGGGCGTAAAGCCCCGCCTGCAAACCCACGATATGGTTGTATTTCCGATAGGAGGAGTCTATATCGGACTGTTGGGCATGATGGATTTTCCCGATGCAAAGTCGAACTTTCATACCAGGCAGCATGTTGAGCTGGCCTGGAGTCCTGACAGCAGACAATGGCATCGCATACAACCCGGCACACCATTCATTGGACACAGCCCGGCCAAGGCGGAAGTCTATGGAAAGATGCCCTATGACTGGGGAACCATCTTTGCCTCCGCCCCGATTTTCCGGGAAAATGATATCCAAATCTATTATGGTGCCTGCGATTGGTACTTTTTCGACTGGCGCAAGGGCTATCTGGCTTTAGCCACACTTCGCCCGGACGGCTGGGCCGGTTATGAGCAAACCGTTCGGAGCAAACCAGCGTTTATTACAACTACGACCGTTGTTTTCGCGGGCGACGAACTTCAACTTTGCGCCGACGTTCAAAAAAACGGATACGTCAAGGTGATGCTCTTCGATGAGGAAAATAAGGAATGGCTCCAGAGCAAATCTATAAAACAAACCGTTGCAGACGCTGTAGTAAAATGGCAACAAGGATTTTCAATCAAAAATGTTAAAGGCAAAGATGTTCGTCTGAAATTCGAACTGAAAAATGCAAAACTCTATTCCTTCGGCTTCGATCTGAAATCGCAGGCCAAAATCGATTTGGCTCTGTCCAGGTCTGTTGCGGATCGTAAAGAGGATGTAGAAAGAATCGTTGCCGAACTCATCAAGCAAAAGAAAAAGCAGGAAGAAGCAATCAGGAAGAAAGAGCGAGCTGAGCAAATCAGGCGTTCGCTGCCTCCTGAAGAGCAAGTCCCCGGTCTTATCGCCAAGTTGCGCGACGAGGATCCGGATGTCTGCTCTAACGCCGCTGACCAGTTGGCGAAAATTGCGCTTCAAGTCAAGGAGGATACGGCGTTGTTGCCCGCCGTCGCACCGTTGGTGGCAGCGCTCTCCAATAAGGATACGGACGTACGGGACGAGTCAACGGAGGCGTTGGGCAATATTGGATCTCGAATCAAAGACAAAGTATTACGAAAGTCCATTATCGATGTGCTTGTGAGAATGCTGTCCGACGACGAGGCCGAGGTCCGCGAAGAGGCTGCCGAAGCGCTGGGGAACATTACCTCGTCAATTACAAACAAATCCGTGCTGCAAATTGCTGTGGCACCGTTAACCAAGGCGCTCAAAGATGATCGTGAGGCAACACGCAAATTTGCCGCTGGGGCCCTGGAGCACATTGGCGCACCCAAAGCCAGGGAAGATTCGGCCGCAGTAGATGGCGTCACCGGCATGAAGCGCGACAGGTACCTTTTGTTGGATTCTCGATTAGTCGAGAGCGCCGAAAACACCAGGCTGACTATCGGCAAGGTACGAAAGCACAAAGGTAATCCACTCTTCGCCGAGGACAAGCCATGGGAGAAACGGTTCGACAATCTCTATGCCAACGTGACTTTCGACGAAGACGAGGGAATCTACAAATGCTGGTACAGCCCGTTCATAGTCGACAAGTCTGCATTGGGTATGACGCTTGAAGAGCGGAAACAAGAGCGTTATCGCCCGCCCCGTAACAGGGAAATGGCCATCTGCTACGCCACTTCCGAAGACGGCATCGCCTGGGTCAAACCTGAATTGGGTATTGCCGAATATGAGGCAAGCAGGACCACCAACATCCTGTGGCGCGGAAGCGGGGACAGGAAAAAGCTCTGGGGAGGGCCCCATGGTTCGGGTATATTCAAGGACCTTCGCGATGCGGATCCCAAACGCCGCTACAAGGCATTCCTGAAGGCGGAAATCCTCTCGGTAGCATTTTCCGCCGACGGCATTCACTGGGGCCCGGCCATCGCCTGTCCCGAGGCGGATAGTGCGGGAGACACCCATAACAATGCCTTCTGGGCGCCGACACTGGGCAAATATGTGGGCATAACGCGCGAGTGGGGCAAAGCTTTCGGCCGACAGGTCGCACGGACATCCAGCGAGGATTTTGTCAATTGGAGCAAGAGCGAAGTTGTGCTCGAAGGATTGGATAAGGGGCACCAGACGTATGCCATGCCCGTCTTCTATCATGGCGGCGTGTATCTTGGGCTGGTTGCCATACATGATCAGGAGGCTGACCGAGTATGGACGGAATTGACATGGAGCCCAGATACGGTAACGTGGCACCGTGTTTTACCGGGAACACCGCTCATCCCGAACTCCGGGAAGGAGGGCGACTATGACTGGGGTTGCGTGTACGCGGCAGCCTGCCCTGTATTCCTAAAAGACGAGATTCGCCTGTACTATGGCGGCAGCGATGGTAAGCACACCAGTTGGCGGAACGGCTTTTTCTGCTTAGCGACGTTGAGACCCGATGGCTGGGCAGGCTATGAGCCGGTCGCCGCAAACCACCCAGCGCGTATTAAGACGACCCCAGTGGTTTGTACAGGCGAGGGTCTTCGGATATGTACCGACGTCAAGAAAAATGGATACGTCAAGATAGAGCTTCTCGATAGCAACAATCAGCCATTGGCTGAAGGGGAACACATCACGAAAACCGTGACGGACGGCCCGATACAGTGGAAGGATGGATTCTCTTTCAAGAAACTTAAGGGAAAAGAAATCAAGTTAAGACTCGAACTGAGAGAATCAAAGCTCTATTCGTTTAGTTTTGAGTCGTTAGAACGCGAGGAACAACCCAACAGACACGGCTTTATCTCCATTTTCGACGGCGAGACGCTCGATGGCTGGCACGCCGTGCCGAAAGACTGCGCATCGGACTGGACTGTTCGTGACGGAGCGATTGTCGGACACGGCAGCGCCGACCGGCTGGCTTATCTCGTCTGGAAGGATGAGGCCCTTACTGATTTCGAGCTTGAGCTGCGTTATCGTTTGCCGGGCAAAGGCAACACAGGAGTTGAGATTCGCAGTCAGCCCGACCTGACCGGCAAGCGGCCTTTCGAGGGCTATCACGCCGACCTTGGCCATGTCGGCATCGGCCCTCACATCCTCGGTGCGTGGGATTTCCACTTCGCCACGCGCAAGGAATATCCCTGCAACCGCGGGACGCGGTTAGTCATCGATGCAGCCGGTAAGCCACACGCCGGCACCATCCCCGGGACGCTCAAGCTGGCCGACGTCCGCCCACACCAGTGGAATGACGTCCGCATCGTTGCCCGCGGGAATAACTTCCAGTTCTTTATCAACGGCAAACTCGCTTCGGAATTCACTGACAACGCAAAACGCGGACGACTGGAACATGGGGCCATCGGCTTGCAGATCCACGACAAGGGTATGCAGGTCGAATTCAAAGACATTGGGCTGAAACGACTGGCTTCCGCACCAGAACCTTAAGAGCACGTGTCCGCAGACGTCGAGTCGGACTGATGTGCCAGGGTCGAAGTGCTCGATTAGAACAACAAGCTGGCGACTGAAAGGAAAGTGATTATGTTGCGAATAACAGGTATTTCGAAAACGAAACGGTCAGTAAGTTTCTTGCCGGTAGTGTTATTGACAATATTGATTTGTATCGGGTGCTACGGGCAGTCTGAGAAATCCATAGATGTGAAAGCCGCCGTAGTGCAAACAAGCACAGATGATTTCTATGCATACTACACGAGGCTGGATTACAAGATCCCCGTGGAGCAGGCACTTGACTATATCCCAATGGAAGATGAAGATGACGAAGGTCAGGAGGATGAAGAGGGTGATAGCGGGGAAGAAATCGAGACGATAGCCTTTGAGGATTTACCCGAATCGGTCCGGAAAGCAGCACGAAAGGAGTATCCCCACCAATCCCTCATGGGTGTCGAGGTTGAACGAGAAGAGGGAGGTGTGCATTATATCGTGATGTTTGAAGTTGACGGCACGGAAGCAGGCCTGTTGTTGAACGCGACCGGTAGAATTCTTGAACGGTGGCATGACAACGAAGAGGAAGAGGCCGAGGAGGAACAATGGAAGGAAAGCGGGCCAATAACGGGAAGATATGCAGACATCATCGTTAACTTGAGCAAGGGCCGCCAGTTTGTGTTCGGGCGTGAGTCGAGCTATCTTCCCTTCTGGAAAACGGAAAAAGGCAAATGGTTCGTTGAGGACCTTATTGATCGACAGAATGACATCGCCTGTGTGTATTCTTTCGTTCGGATAATTGAGGCCGAGTCCGACGGGGCCCTCATTCATTGGCGTTACATACCGGATACTGATAATCCGCATGGATTTATAGGGGTGGCGCATGAATATTTCGAGATATTCGGCGACGGTAAAGTGATACGAAGAGTAAGAAAAGCTGCAAGTAACCTTGATGACTACAACGACCCGAAAAATGTAATTGTGCAGACCCTTTCCCTTAAACCGGAAGGGATTGAGCAGGTTTCACTCCAACAGGCAAAACTGTCGAAGCGGCCGGTAAAAGGGATAAAAGGTTCACAGGTCAAAACCGGAGTAGTGGATTCCCCCGCGGCGTGGTGGAAATTTAACGAGGGACTCACGCAGCACACCTACGCACAAAGAGATATTACAAAAGAAAACATGAGCGGCAGGGATTGTGCCATCGCCGGAAACAGGATATTGTGGAAAAAAGGTATATCCGGAACGGCACTTGCTTTCGACGGTTACAATTCAAGTGTAACGATACCAACCGTTGATGCACCGGCCATTGAGGATGAGCTCACTCTTGAGGCATGGGTGGTTTTAGGTGCGTACCCGTGGAACTGGGCACCTGTAGTGCACCAGTCGGTAATCGATCCCGGCCCAATAGAAAAGGGTACATATGATGAAGATGGAAGAAACCAGGTCAGAAAGACTGGTAAGGGCTACTATCTCGGCGTTGGCCCTCATGGATATCCTGTGTTCGTCGTGGACGATAAGGAGCTTGTCGGCACAACCAAACTAACGACTTATCGCTGGACTCATATTGCAGGATCCTATGGCAAGGGAAAGATGCAAATATACGTAGATGGCCGGCCCTGCGGCCGTTTATCTGTATCCGGAGAAATCCATGTGCCGAAGACGGATCTGCTGATCGGTTTAAATAATGTTCAAGGACGACCGACTGACCCTGTCCGTGGGCCCGTCTGCCACCTGCCTGGAATATACGGTATCGAGGGACTCATCGACGAGGTCAAAATATATGATATCACATTAGATTCGTCGCAGGTTGCCGAGTCGTATAACAATTTCAAGCCGGGCAGTACACTTGGTGGTAAGCCTTACCTTGAGCACAGAATTCTGCCGGGAAGGCCCGGCCGGGCCGCTAAATTCGGCGCAGAATATACAGAACTGGCCTATCACGAATTGTGGGATAATCTATGGCGAGGCAGCGGATACCAGGATGTGGTGGTTAAGTTTGACGATTACCCGACCACCATTGCGTTCTGGCGCGGCGTTAACGGCGGGGTCGGCTGGGTAACCGAGAACAACAAGTGGATGAGCGACCAGAGCCTCGAAGTAGGCGGCCCTCACGGCTGCAGCGAGCACATGGCAGACAAGCAGTGCCGTCATGCTCACGTCAGGATAATCGAAAACACCGACGCCCGTGTTGTCGTGCACTGGCGATATGCCTCCATTGACGTACTATATCTATTCCCACAGGCACGCCACTGGACCGATGAATACTATTACATTTATCCGGACTGTGCAGCGGTACGCAAAGTCAAGTTTCGCAACGGTAACGCAGGCTGGCACGATGTGCAGTTTCTCAATCAGCCGGGCACAGGGTGTTTAGATAATATCAATTTGCAGGCTGTAACCGTTGCGAATCTGGACGGCCAGGTACACGAGATGACCTGGAAGGGCGCAAACGGTGTCCCGCGTAATCGGCTTGGCGATGCGACCATATCAATGCTCAATCTCAAGAGCGATTACAAAGTTTTCCTTGTGTATCCGAAAGGTTGCAGGATAGGTACATGGGGAAGTCGTGAACAGTCCAGGCACACCGATGACCCGTTTGCGGGTCCGTGGAATCATTGGCCCGTTTCGCAGATGCCTTCGGATGGTCGATATGCGATTACGACCGACCGGCTGACTCACGCCGCTGTAGGCGGTGCCGGTAACGTGACCCAACATGGCAACATGATTATTTACGGTTTGACCGATAAGCCTATTTCGAGTTTAGTTCCTCTGGGAAGGTCATGGAACAATCCGCCGAAGCTGACGATCGTCGAAGGGTGCATCGACCGCGGTTACAGCATGGAACAACGAGCATATCAACTGACCGCAAAAGGCAGGAAGATATCATTTACCCTCGATGCTTCGGAAGAATCCCCGATATTCAATCCTTGTTTTGTAATCAGGGGCTGGGGCAGTGCGGCTAAGGCCGAGCTTAAGGTCAACGGCAAAACAATAGAATCCGGCAAGAGCTTTCGCCAGGGAATTATCAGAGATACCGATGGAACGCAAACTTTGGTTATCTGGATCAAAGCCGAATCGACAAAGTTGTTGCGGTTCGCACTAAAATAGTGACCAATGATTAAGCATCATGCTTTCAAACAAGAACAGGAGAATGAAGGACAATTCACTTTATGGATTAAAATAAGCCCGTTCCATTTCACGCCATCCGGTTTCGCCTTCAAGGGGAATCTGCATAGGATCGCACATTTGCAGTCATTCAATATTTCTGGGCATCAGGGCACTTTCGGGTGCAGGAATCAACTCTTTTGCCGAGCTAAAAGAGGCAGTCAAGCCAGATCAACTTAGCATGGCCCATTCGCTTAGAGACGCGAATGGAAATTTCAACCAGTATTCATGGCTTACCTTGATGGTAGGATATCACGTACTGGGTATCTGGTACTGGTGTACAGACCAGACAATTGTGCAAAAAACTCTTGGTGCCAAAGACATGCGGAACGGTCAGCTCGGAGCGGTGTTTGCCGGCTGGCTGAAAATTCTGCCATTATTCTTCATGGTTTTTCCCGGCGTTGTTGCATATGTTCTTTTTAAGGACCAAATCGGCGATCCTGATAATACTTTGACAGTCATGATTGACAAACTTCTTCCGACGGGGCTCAAAGGCCTGTTTGCCGCCGGCCTGCTTGCAGCAGTTATGAGCACAGTTGAAGCAGCCCTTAACAGCACTGCTACGGTAACTGCCGAAGAGATCGAGAAGATGGGCTGGCAGTCTCCGCTTAAGGCTATTACAAGCACAAAGATAACAAGCATTACCGACCCGCGAATTGCTGCCGTGTTGTTATTCGTTGTAATGATCATTTTGTACTGTTTGTTGCGATAAGACAAAAAGGAAAAAACAATTAGCCGTGAAAATTAAGTCGATTCACAATCCGATCTGCCATCTTGCTGAGTGCCCCATTTGGAACTAACACGGAAGAGTATATAGTGAGGAATTTAATATGCCTGATGTTGTCTGATGCTTGACCAGGGTGCCACATCCGCATTATGCCGCAGTGGAATGCGATGGTCTCGGTTACGTCCAATTTTGCCGATTTAACGGCTGATCCTGACGGAATAGGCCCATTCGGCTGCGATCAGAGCCTGCCCCGAGCTTGCCGAAGGGACAGGCTTTGATTGGCTTTGAATTGGCTTTGTTTTTTCGCGCCTTCAAATCGCACAAATCTTCATAAACCCTTTTCATATAGACATATACGTTCATTTTGCCCTTTTCGAAATTGGGTTTGTTTTTTCAAATTAAGCTCAA
>DQCG01000152.1:0-234 GCA_003533825.1 Phycisphaerales bacterium | reverse complement strand
TTGTTTGAGCCACAGAGAAATAATCAATAGTAAATTGTAAATAATAAATAACAAAGTCTCCTGTATTCTGCATTCTGTATTCTATCTGTTAAACATTATACGAATATTTACACAAAAAGGCGGGCTTTTTCTAAATAAATCTCCATTACACGGCGTCCTTTATTCGTGCTGTGTGCTGAGTACTGCGTATTGCGTACTGAGGATTTTTAAATTCTGACTTCTGGCTTCTGAATT
>DQCG01000601.1 GCA_003533825.1 Phycisphaerales bacterium | reverse complement strand
TTGAAAAACGGGACAGTACAGCTAAATAACAGGACATCTACTTAATAAAGCGTAACCAGTATAGTGTCTCAAATGTTAATGGTCTTATTGAGGGTGACATCGTAAAACATAGAGTGAATAATGTGAGCTAAAGGTGTCTGTCAACTTTCTTAGCCGATGATGAACTCTGCTGGAGCGGACATGGCTTCCACAAAGGACTATCCTTCAGTGATTGTTGTATCTGCTCTTCGATTTGTTGCCTGCTAAGGCCAGTGTAAGCACGTGAAAGCTCTTCGCGTCGCTTCCGCATAAAGGCCAGGGCATCAAAAGTCTTCTTCTTCATACAATACCAGTTATTTCTTTTCTCTCGTATGCTCAAGGTCTTTCATAGATGAGCTTTCCTTCCCTGACGGCATGGGAGACGATATGGTTTACGGAATCTTGGCATTTCTCGAATTCATCCTGGCTGTAGACCAGCACGTCCTTTGGTACACGGAACGGTTTTAAGGCCTTGCGTATGCGTTTCAATTCGGACCAACGACTGCGACCCGGCCCGAATTCGTAATCCTCCACTATCAGCAAATCTACATCGGAGTCCGGGGTATAGCTTTCACGGGCACATAAACCGAAAAGATAAATCCGCTGAGGCCGAACCTCTACAACAACAGCCCGCACAATATCTTCAATCAATTGCCTGGATATGCTTACCACGTTTATCCCTTTTTGATCGCCTTGCCAAGTTCAATCACATCGGGCGAAGTCGTCCCGACCTGTCCGGCCATATTTGCATTATACCAAATAACTGAAGAAAAAAAATCTTGTTTTTCCCGTAAACCTAATGAACCAAGGGTTACTTCTCGAATCAAGGGATGAATCAAAGCTGTACGGCACTTATTTGCTTATGGGCATGTTCAGACAACAAACGGATCACGATTTACCATTTATCGGTAACTATCGTCTCAAGAAGATTTTTTCAGAATTTCCTTGATTTTTGAGGTTAAATTTAGTATAATATACAACAAAATAAATATAGAATACATAAATAAGTAAAAAGGTAAAAGAGAAAAGGTAAAAAAAAGAGAATACAGAATTCAGTAGACAGAAAGAAGCAACGTAAGTTGATTAGTGAAGTGAATTGGAGAATTGGTCGTGGATTCCTGCCTGCGCAGGAATGACAAACAACAAATATCTGCGGTTATTGGTTATTTCTTGGTATTAATTTGTGGCTAATTTGAAAAAACAAAGCCAATTTGCCGTTGGGACAAAATGATGTTAAGTCAATGCTAACAATGGTTTACGGAGTTTTCAATGGTTAGAAGCAGCAAAAAAACAAAGCCAAACAAAACCAATTTATAACTCGTATCTATCCCCAAAGGAGTAGAGTTAAGCACAATTACCTGCCCACGGCGTTTTTTCCGCTAACATAGAGCCCGGCGTAAGATTATAATGAAAAGATCAACTAAATATCAGGTTTGGAGAAAACGCCAAATGAAAGGGTTTGGAAAATGAACAGGAATAATTTAACAAGACGGCAGTTTATCGCCGCGGCGTCGGCGGGCTCACTTATTGGAGCAGCCTCAGGGACTATTCCGAGCTACGCAAACATCACGAAAAAGGCGGGCAAACTGGCAATCCTCGGCGGCGAACCGGTCAGGAAGAACAAAAGCTGGCCGAGATGGCCTTACTGGGATAACGGTGTCGTGGACTCGATAGTAAAAACGACCAAGAGCAGGATCTGGTGCAGAATCCAGTCTAAGTCAGGTACTGTACCCACACTCGAAAAGAAGTTTGCCGAGCTGATAGGGGCCAAGTTCTGCGTAGCCACCGGCTCCGGAACCCAAGCATTGCACACTTGCGTGGAAGCACTTGGCATCGGTCCGGGAGACGAAGTCATCACCTCACCCTATACCGACCCGGGAACCATCGCTTCCATTTTGGCTGCCAGAGCACTACCGGTCCTGGCTGACTTGGACAGGCAGTCTTATCAGCTTGACCCTGATGACGTAGAGAGAAGAGTAACCGAAAACACTAAAGCGATTATGCCCGTGGATATTGGGGGGCAAGCATGCAATATGGACAGGATTATGGAGATTGCTAAAAAACATAATCTCAAAGTGATTGAAGATTCCTGTCAGGCGCACCTTGCCGAGTATAAAGGTAAAAGGTTGGGAACCATTGGCGACCTCGGATGTTTCAGCTTTCAATCCAGCAAGACAATTGCCTGTGGTGAAGGCGGTGCAATTTTAGGAAACGATGAAGAGCTTATGGACAAATGTTATACCGTTCATAACCACGGCACATCCCGCCGGGGCCGCACTGAAGTGATTGGGCCTAAATATCGCATGAACGAGTTTGAAGCAGCCGTGCTGCTTGGCCAGTGGTCCGGTGTGCATGAACGCTTCGCTCGCCGTAATGCCAATGCCGCTCATCTGACCTACAGACTCAAAGATTTCCCGGAAATCACTCCCCAAAAGCTATACGAAGGTACCACCAACGGCTCTTTCTATCTCTACCCAATGACATATCACAAGGAATACTTCAATAACGCGGACCGCAGCAAGTTTCTCAAGGCCCTCCGGGCCGAAGGCATAAGTCTCAGCCCATATATAGCCCAGGGATTACATAAGGAGCCGTGGATAGAGCACATCCTGGAGCAGCCGGTCTATAAGAAAATGTTCTCGCGGCAGAGACTCAAAGAATATCGCCGGCAGGTCCCGTGCCCGGTCTGCGACCAGGTCTGTCAGGAGATGGCGATGATTTGGGCTTCGGGCCCGCTACTCGCAGGCAAAGAGGATATGGACAACATTGCCGACGCTATAATCAAGGTGTACGAGAACCGGGATAAGTTAAGCTCGATATAATTATCATTGAGCTTTAACTTCGGCCAGGAGATCCAGGGCATGATTTACAATTAACTCGCCGCCGCCTTTCGCCAGATTGGCGCCGGAGACCGCCTCGTAACCGCCCTGCTCGTACGCCTGGCTGTGGCAGACGTAGCCGATAGTATCGTTACTCAGCGCGGCGATAATAAGGTTCTCGATGCCCGCCTTTTTCTTTATGTCGAGCCCGACTTCCACAAGAACCTCGCCGGGCAGTCCGAGGATATAAACGTCGCCGAGTCTGAGGACCTGAATCTCCGTAGTCAGATGCGTCTTGTCTTTGTCGGCTGCGATAATGCTGTCCGGCGAGAGATCCTGCCT
>DQCG01000189.1 GCA_003533825.1 Phycisphaerales bacterium | reverse complement strand
AATTTAGATGCGGTAGCCCTGCTTAAAAAGCTAAAATGCTTGACAGTCCGAATCAGGTTTGGTACAAATACAGGTTTAATAAATACAAAGGAAGTTAACATTAAATGTACATAGGTTGTCTATGGCAATAATTGTGCAAAAGTTTGGCGGCACTTCGGTCGCTGATGCGGAGAAAATCCGCCAGGCCACTAAGCGAGTAATTAGAGCGGTAAAGGATGGTTTTAGTGTCGTGGTGGTCGCTTCTGCACGTGGAAAACAGACCGACCAGCTTGTTAAGGACGCTCTGGAGTTGAATCCGAATCCCCCGAAACGAGAGATGGACCAGTTGCTCAGCACTGGCGAGCAGCAATCGGTCTCGCTTTTCGCAATGGCTCTCGATGCATCGGGTTACGATGCCATTAGCTTTACCGGCAGCCAAATTCGAATGATGACCGACAGTGTCCACACGAAGGCACGGATAGTAAGTGTCGATGCCGGGCGAATTCACAGGCAGTTGGATCAGGGCAAGATTGTAATTGTCGCGGGTTTTCAGGGCATAGATGAGCATGATAATATTACCACGCTTGGCCGGGGCGGCTCGGACACGACCGCAGTGGCGCTGGCCGCATCCGTGGGAGCCGAGCAATGCGAAATCTATACCGACGTCGACGGAATTTATACCTCCGATCCGAGGATATTCAAAAATGCCGTTAAGCTGAATCAGATCAGTTACGACGAGATGCTCGAAATGGCGAGCCTTGGTGCCGGTGTCATGCATCCTCGTGCCATCGAGTTCGGCAAAAAATACGATATTACAATTCATGTCAGAAGCAGCAGTGAAGATAAAGAGGGAACATTAATTACTCATGAGGTGCCGCAGATGGAAGGTGTAGTAGTTTCAGGCGCAACCATACAAAGAGATATGGCCAAAATCAGTCTTGTTGGAGTTGATAATATTCCGGGTAATGCCGCAAAGGTCTTTGCTCATCTTGCGAAAGCCAAAGTGGTGGTCAACGATATCGTTCAGACGGAAATCAGTCCTGAAAAGGCAAACCTGTCGTTTATGATTGAAATTTCCGATTTGGCCGCTGCCCGGGAAGCTATGGACAAAATCAAAAAGGATGTCAATTGCCAGAACGTTTTCGTACGCGAGGATATCGCGGAAGTTTCAGTGATCGGGGTTGGAATGCGAAGCCATTACGGCGTGGCTGAAAAAATGTTCGGAGCACTGGCGGAAGCTAAGGTCAATATCGATTCCATAACGACCAGTGAAATTCGTATAAGTTGCGCTGTGGATGAGGATCAGGCCGAGAAAGCCCTCGAGGCCGTTTGTAGTGCTTTTCAACTGGACAAACCTGCTGATCTGCGTAATGCGTGACTTATTTCACCCGGTTCGATTCACAATTTAATGACAGCCAGATGCGGCCTGAAAATAACAGACCTTTTTATGCCATGAGCAGACGCCGGAGGATCGGCATTATTATGCTGGGCCTTATGGCGCTTCTGTTGCTTGTCTGGCTCGACCACAGCCCGATCAGGCACAGTTGGCGGCCCACCCCCGAATTGCAAGAACAAACAAAAGCTTATGACTATGAGAAATACCACGCCAAAACGTTCGCCGTGATAAATGTAATCGACGGTGACACTATTGATATAGGCATCCCGGACGGCCGATACGAACATACCCGCATCAGACTTTTGGGAATAGATGCGCCGGAAACGAAAAGCGAGCAGATTGACGTGATGTACTTCGGCCCGGAAGCAACGGAATTTACAAATAAATTAGCTCTCGGGAAATCCGTCACTGTTTACCTCGATACGCCCAATCCTACCAGAGGCAAATACGGCAGGCTTTTGGCTTATGTCCAATTGCCCGATGGCAGATTCTTAAATGAAGCTCTGTTGACCGAAGGCTACGTCTATGCAGACTCACGCTTTAGCCATAGCTTTTATAACAAGTACAGGCAATTGCAGTCCGGCGCACGCAGCGGAAAAAAAGGATTATGGCAAAATGTCACCCCCGACCAACTGCCCGAATGGCTGCAGTAGAGTCTGTTCGTTAGCCACCCCGACAAACTGGCGACACTCTTATGTAAGTGTTAGGTACTTCATAACAAAACGAATAATCACAATTATTATTAGTTCTTGCGTAATACTGTCATTCCAGCGAAGGTGGGAATCCACCAAAACCGTTACGTTCTTGGATTCCTGCTTTGTACGTTTTTAGCCGGCCTATAGTGTTCGCGACCATCCCCAAGCTTCGCTTGAGGCTGCCACCCCTTTTCCATCAATTCTATTTGATGGCAGCCTCATCCCGATTGTCGTATATTGGGATGGGGATGGCTTTTCCCTGACTAAACATGTCCCCTGCTTTCACAGNNGGATGACATCGCTAATCGGTCACTCTGATTTCCACTTGAATCGCGTATTAAAACAGCGTCAGATTATTGCAATTTGCATAAGATTGCGATATTCTTATGATGTTGTAAGGCTCGGTGATGATAGGAAGAAAAGTGCAGGATGCCCGAATGAATTATCGCATAACTATAACTTTGTGCATTTCTCTTGTTTTTGCAATTATTGTTGTTCTGTATGTTTGTGGCTGCGGTTCTGCATCGACCGGTCGGGAAAATAACAACACCATTCAGAAAAATTCCGAAATTACGCCGGAGCAAAGACAGGTCGAATGGCAGAAGATGAAAAAGTGGCGAAGTGTCCACGGGGGATGGATTGAAGATATTTCGGTGCGCAGCTCGGAAAAGCCGGCGGGGATTGGCGAGCCGGGACAGAGCAGGCACATCAGGATTTTGACGTTGTCCGAGCAGCAGCTCGTCTTGCTGGACTGGCACAGTTCGAACAGCAGCGGCGCCCGTGTGAAAAATAAGAGGATTCTGCCCGGTCGGGGCGTTGAGTTCGATATCTATTTCCCGGGCAATAATCCCGGCAGTTGCTCGCTGGACTTTGTCTCAAGCGGTGAAGGGGGAAGTGGAAGTTTGGTGGGAACTGACATAAGCGGTTACGGGGCGATTGCCCTAAAGTTCACTCTCGTCTCGGTTAACGGCCAAAGCGGGCCGGAACTGAAGCAGAAGCTCATAGCCGGCGTAGTCATCGGCCCTACCGACACGGGCCGGCTCTCTACCTACGAGCCGGTTACGCTGGGCATGTCAAATTCAGAAAAGACGGTGATTGCGAAAACGTATACGTCGACGGATAAGATATATGAGGTTGGCTTTCACGTCCACATGTTGAATCCGCAGGACTGGGATGCATCGGGAAGTATGATAACGCTAAGGGTAGAATCCGCCGTGAATGGCGGAAATACGCCTAAATAAATTGTATATGAGTATCATCTGCTATATCGAATTTTATACCAAAGCATACCAATCCATTCGTGGAGTGCTTCTGTGCTTGTCTGCAGGTTTCTCGCGGATGGGATAAAATTATCCAGATATCGATTTTCTGGTGTATAGAGATAGCCTACCGGAATAGGCACGATAGTGTCGCCGGCAAAGATCTGTCTTAACACCCGTTCTGCCCGGGGCATATGCAGCGCCGAAGTCGCAAGACCGATATGCCTGTTTTCTTTCGTAGCAAGTAATCTTTTCAGTTCCGTGGCATTTGTCATGGTGGTTTGTGATTTGTCTTCGGTTATTATCTTGTCCTCCCGCACTCCTAATTCTATCGCAAGCGCTTTCATCACCTCGGCTCCGCTTTCCCGGGCGTCTTCTCTCCAACCTTCGCAAAAAGCGATCGCTCCGGCCCCACTGTTCTTAAAGGCCTTTACACCTCCACGGACCCGCGCATAGGCCAAACCGGTCGGATCAGCGGATTCTCTTAATGCTCCTGAAGGATGATACCCGGCGCCAAGAACGACAACAATATCCAGGCCGGAGAGGACATCGACATGAGGCTGGCGATATTGGCTTTCCAGAGAATACAGAAGTCGGTCAGAGATTGCAGATATGCTAAACAGATATAAAACCAGCCCTGCTACGATAATCAGAATCCGTCCAAGGAAACAGAGCTTCTTTCGCCGCTGCTTCAGGCCAAAGATCAAGCCCAGTACTATAAGGCCTAATACCCATATGATTGGAGTTGTCAATAATGCAATCAGTTCATACATCTTTCATACTCCCTTTGGATGAGACCATCATTGGATATACTTTTGATATTGAAAAAGATTCGGATTTCAGAGTTTTTCAAGAAGGATTCTTACAATTCGCCGGGCGGCTTTGCCATCCCATAGCGGAGGGATCTGCGGCTCTCTCCAGTTGCCGCTGGTAGCGTTACGATATGCGGCGACAATCCTCTGCGGATCCGTGCCGACAATCTGATTCGAGCCGATCTCCGCCGTAATCGGCCGCTCCGTATTCTCTCGCAGAGTGATGCACGGAACTTTAAGTACTGTTGTTTCTTCCTGGATACCGCCGGAGTCGGTCAGAACGACCTTGGCGCAGGAGTTCAGCTTCAGAAAGTCCAGATACCCGATTGGGTCCATCAGATGTATGTTTCGTAATGAATCCATTCGAGCCTGCAGGCCCAGTTCCGCCAGGTTCCTGCGAGTTCGGGGATGAATAGGGAACAGAATAGGCAGCTCTTTCTGAATGACCTCTAAGGCGTCGAGGATTTGCAAGAATCTCTTCGAGCCATCCACATTCGAAGGCCTGTGCATGGTTAGCACGGCAAATCCATCACTGCCGATAAGGCCCTGTGCTTGTAATTGCTCGATTATTTTTGATTCCTTGGCTTTCTGAAGATTATTCAGCAATGTGTCGATCATGACATTGCCGACCAGGTGGATTTTCTCGCTTGCGATACCTTCTTTGATTAGATTATCTACGCCGCTTTGTTCGGTGCAAAACAGCATATCGCTGATCGAGTCGGTGAGGACCCGGTTTATCTCCTCCGGCATGGAGCGATCACCGCTGCGCAATCCCGCCTCGACGTGGATAAGCTTTACGCCGAGCTTTACGGCGACTAATCCGCACGCAATTGTACTATTGACATCGCCGACGACCAGCACGACATCCGGCTCATGTTCGAGCACAACCGGCTCGAAGGCCTTCATTATCTCGGCCGTCTGGAAGGCATGTGTGCCTGACCCGACTTCCAGATTGATGTCCGGCTCCGGAATACCGAGCTGCCGGAAGAACAGGTCGCTCATCTTCTCATCGTAATGCTGACCTGTATGAATAAGCAGCGGCTCTATGTTGGAATGATGCCTGTACTGCTCCATCAATGGAGCAATCTTCATGAAATTAGGACGTGCACCGACTATATTTATTATTTTCATAGTTGTGAAAAGCTTATCAATCAGATTAACAAACTGTTGCGTTTACTTCCTGCTATTTTACTACAACAATACCCCCTCAATCAACAGGAAATGTAGATTGCTGATAAATCCCCCAGTCTGAATTATTCAACGGTATGATTACTGGCCAAGGCACTCATGCATATTTACGCAATTTCATTCCGGCTACACCCATACCGAGCATACCAAGAAGAAAAGCTCCCGGAACTGGAGTCAAGATGTAGGTATCACTTGCATCATCTTCCCAGGGACCATCAATTCCCTGGACGTGCATACCGATTCTTAAACTTGGTACTTTCCAGCCATCATAAGTGCCGCCGCCATAATATGTCGTCGGATCAAAACCTACGTAGATTGTGTTGATAACATCGTTAAAAGTTTTGCCATCCAAAAGGTCAAAAATTACTCCCAAGGACTCGCTTGGCCCCACACCATTATCAGCTACTGGAGAATCAGCATCTGCAGAGAAATGATGTTTATCATCGCCGCTTGTCACAAAAGCAGGAGTTACAGTATTTCCCCCGGGAAGATTTCCAGGACTTGCCGTGTGACTAAAACTTACTCCAGCATCAGAATTGTCAATGCTTGCTATTCCAATCAATGCTCCATCGTCAAAATAAACATCTGCAATATAAAAATCAAGGTCCGGATCAGATGGGTCACCAATATGGTTGAAAGTGAAAAGAACCTGGTCGTTTCCGGCATCCGTGACAGAAAGCGTAAGCTTTGATGCGACTACTCCCGGCATGCCTGAATTGTTTTCAACAACTCCCCATGATTCGAACAAATCTGCTCGAGCCGTTGTCGATAAAGTAACCACAAAGATAAGAGCTATAATCCGATAGTTCATAAGACGTTTTAATATACTTGACATTTACCACCTTGTGAAAAAACTTTATTACTCTTGATTAATTCCTCTCCATCAACCTTACTGTTCCACTCCTCAATTACTTCATTATAAAGATTTACTTCAATAAAATCAAGTTTATTCTCAAGAAAAATGTCACTTGGACGATAGTTCCGATAAGAATACTCTTGGTTACGAAAAATACATGAAGATAAAGTTAGGCCATAAACTTTTTTATCTTGCGATTTTCACGTCATTACATATCGGCGGGCGTAATTGACTGAATTAATAACCATGAGGTTATTGAGATAAATTATGGTTCTATCAATGATTTCAAGAATTGTTATATTTTAACAATTATATTTAGAAAACAGGCGAAGCTCCTTTATTAAAAGCTTCGCCTGTAAGTTTTGCTGTTGAATATATGGTTATCGTTATTGGTACTATGCGTATTTACGCAATTTCATGCCGGCTACCCCCATGCCGAGCATTCCGAGAAGCATAGCTCCAGGGACAGGAACTACCGTATCCGGCCTTGGAATAAACATGCCAGAGTCATCGTAAGCACCAACTGCAGAATAATCTGAATCAAAACCCGTGTTCCACGCTTCAGCATCTACACCGCCTTTTGTATAGTAATTACCCCACACTGGCACACGGTTGCTAGTAAAAGTTACTATGTCACTTAAACCTTCATTTTTAGAGTCAAATTTGATGCCGGGTATACTACCTGGCATAGAAGGATTCGAGGTCGAAGGACCCCACGTTGTATTGGTTGTCACGTTAGATCTCAACTCGGCTAGCTCATCTCCCCCAATGTACCCTGTGTAATCTGTGAAGTCACCATATTGGAACTCCGGGGAGACCTCGATAATATGGTGGCTCGGGGATTTATCTAGTACATTGGAGTAGTAAGTGTACGAATAAAGCTGCGTGCTTGAATCGAACGCAATCTCCCACGCCAATGTGGTACTAGTGTTATTCCAACCATCCATTCCAACAAGGCCGCCACCAGCAGCTGTAAGCTCCGGCAGAGACAAAAAAGAGTAATTATCCCAATACTCCTGAGCTACAGCTTCACCATGTACAGGTTCACCGTAAATAGCAGAAAGATCAGCCAAACACCGAGAGCCGGAAAAACTGACCAAAACAACTGCTACAATGAGTAGACGAACTACTATGTTCTTGTGTGCATTCATAAGATCACTCCTCCAAAAGAAAATTTCTATTACATTTACTGTACTTCAGATCTTTATCTACTCCAAAGTAACATTACACATATTACCTATTCTACTAATATTAATGAAATGGCTCGATATTGTCAAGTGAATTCTCAGGAAAAAAATGAAAAAGTGTAATTTTTTAGGAGCTTGTGGGATTCGGCTTAAAATCTTCGCGTTAAGGTCTTTGTTAATAAGTACTTAAGAAATACAGAATTTCACCTTAAAAGCTTAGCATGCATAAAATTAATTAGAAAAAATCTAAAATAACGACGGATATTTCAAAGAATAGCTACATTTATGAATCCAAACAGGCAGTTTATGCGTGTTTTCTGAGTTTTAATAGGGCTCTTATCTGCCGCTTTACTGAATAATGCCCTCGATTTCCGACCGTTCTTCCGGCGTGAATATGTTAATTTTTTGGTCAATCTCAAAGGCCTTCTGCAAGTGCTGTTTCGCCTCGGTGAGTTCATTGAGTTTTGCACAAACCCGGCCGAGTTGCAGAAGCGCCTTTGCCTGCTGGATTTCATTGGCTTGGATTGCACCTGGGGATGTTAAATTCACAAGCCTTTGAAAGTCCCTCTTCGCATCGGCAAGCCGGATCGGCATATTGGATAGAATCGTTCCCCTCGTATCGAGAAGATGCAGTTCATCCGATTCAATTATTAAACCTTTATTCGCCAGTTCAAGCGCAGCTTCGTAGTCTTGATCATGCTCCTGGATAATCCATGCGAGGTCGTTGAGAATTTGTATATCTCTTGGGTACTGCTTGAGCAGTTCCTGGTAGACATTCTTCGCACGTTCGGCATCACCAGTCTGGTAGAGGGCGAATGCCAGACCCAGGTGCGCTTTTTTCGATGTTGGTGATAATGTTGGCGATAATGTCACCGCATGTTCGTAAAGTTTCACTCCTTCTTTCTTGAGCACCATAGAGTCCAAAGTGGTTAATACCGTTGCGGCGGTCAGAACTGTCGTCGGATTCTGATCTTTGGCTGAGATATATGCAGAACTAATATCTTCGATTTCCTCATACTGTTTCTGTGCGACCAGCCATATAAACCGGCCATGGATAACAGTTTGACTGTTCGGATCCATCTGCTTAGCCTGCTCGATCCAGGAATTTGCCTGGTCAAAGTCGCCGCTGAGACGATACAGGTCCGCAAGGGTTACGAGGGCCGCAACACTGG
>DQCG01000513.1:3653-5083 GCA_003533825.1 Phycisphaerales bacterium | reverse complement strand
TGATCGAAGAAGTGACAGATGGTGAAGGCGCAAATATTGAGTTTTATCCCGTGTCATCCAGGTCAAGCAGCATGGACTACGAAGCCCTGAATTATCGCCTACAATATGTGAGACCGCCAAAACCGCCCTGGTGGAAAACTGCCATTCGATCTGTGCTGAGATTGCCTCCGAAGGCGAAAACCCAGGGAGGGTGGGTCAGCGAGTTGGAGCCCAACCGTATGCAAATAAAGCTTGACGCAGGATTGAGCAAACAGGACGGCGGAGAGATCGGCCGTGTCAAAGGTCATTTCTATGCCCTCGTGGCAGAGTCAGTTGAATATGTCGAACTCCCGTTCAAACCGAGCGACGACTGGGTGCGACTGACTCCTGACCTGGAGATTCAACTGCACGATACAGAGTGCACGGAAAAGAGGTTTGGTTTTAGGATAAGGAGACGTCCGCAGGATGCTGCCTCAATACGCACTATGTCCGTTCAGGATTACTTCCCGGAACGAGTTGTGGTGGCCCGGGAATTGATCGTCGAAGACGGCAAGCGGAGCCGGCACCCTCTCGGAATTCAACGTCTGCCGGCTGACATCCTTGAAGGCATACACGCCCGCGGTTATGACTGTCTGATAAAGAGTATCCGCTTTGTGATAGCGGTCAATCCAACGCATCGCGAGATTCCGTTTGTGCTTGAACACATTCCTCTTCCCAGGCCCTGATCCCGGGCAGAGGTGGATTCTTGGGATTAGTCCAAAATTAATTGGTCGGTCGCTATTCTATGACAAACCATGTAACACCTCTTGGTGCGATGGCGACCGGGATTTCGACGTTGTACACTCTATCGAGTCGATATTTCTTGTTCTTCCCGTGCTGCTCGCGGATTGTTGCTGTCCTGGTGAGTCCCGTATAGTACAGGGGCAGTTTCAGTTGCCTTTTGACCTCGCGGCCCAGGGGATTGTAAACCATCGCCAGGCCTTTGCGCTTCAGTTGCGGATTGACGTGCAAAATACAGTCGATATCGCGTCCATCCGGCCGGCGAACGTGAATGATATCCGAATCGAGTATGTCCCGGTGTTCCTTGTAAAAGTCCACCCACTTCTTTACGAGCGCTTTAGTCTTCTCGGTGTCGTACAACCGCGGCCCGCGATAGCATGCCTGGACGCCGGAACCGAAATTCTGCGCGAGGTGCGCGCCGTAAGCATCGAGATGTTCCGACAGCGGTTCGAGTGTCGCTGCCGCCCCGCCGCCATGGTATTGGACCAGCGGCACGAACATCCAGCCCATACTCGGCGTCTTTTTCCATGTACCGTCGAAAATATTCTGCCGGCCGAGAATAATCTGCCTTTCCCTGGGCAGCGACCAGTTGACCTCGCGGTAGCCCATAGCACTTTTGTTCGAGCCGTTTAGAAAATACCAGTCCGGGACATTCAGATATACCCCCCTGC
>DQCG01000513.1:0-3596 GCA_003533825.1 Phycisphaerales bacterium | reverse complement strand
GAGGCACACATGTCGCCGGGATAAGAACCATCATGTTCGAGTAAATCCAGCCCGGTTTTTTCGATGAATGTTGTTATTTTCTCGAAATAGTCGATGCCCCACCTGCTGCACAGGCACGGCGAGTTGCCGAAAATCGCCCCGCCTGTCTTGCCCGTTTGAGGATTGATAACATCGTGCTCGTCGCTGATTCTCCGGCTGGCCAAAAGCGAATAGCCGCCGAGCTCGATATTTTTACTGTGGGCGTAATCGACCAATTCTTTCATGTGAGCCATATAATCCGGCTTGATATTTTCCATGTTAAAACCGCTGCCGAAGGTCATTATGACCATCTCGAATCCGACCTCGGCACACTGGTCGATTGCCAGACGGACGGATTTCGGGTCCGCGCGGCGTACGTGCATGATGATTGGATTTTCCGTGCTCCACGGCGCGATAGTGCGGTACATCCGCCGTAGCGACAGGCCCTTGCGTTCCCGCTCGGTGCTGTCATATATCAACTCATAAGTCCTGAAGGATTCGAAACTTTCACCCGGATCAATCAATATATCCGGCCCGATTGGCGGCCGGACTTCCAGCATTGCCGGCGTCTTTCGTTTATAATTAACCTGCGTGCTGTACTGCGGATCGGCCACCCAATACGCCGTCTCGTTGGCATTTCTCGAATCGTCCCCGTGAAACTCGTAATCACTCTCGACGTGAATATTCGGATATTCCCACCGGACCGGTTCTTCCACCAGGGATTCGTACTCCACCGCCGCAAGAATTTCGCTGGTAAATGTGTTTATCCTGACCGGTTTGTCGCCGTCGTTTCGTATAGTCAGCCATTTTGTCAGCAGCGGGATACCCTGGTACATTTCATAGCATATAGACAATTTCAGTCCTTCAAGCTTATCGCCCGGCGGCACGAAACGCAGCGTCAGCGATTTTCCCGCCAGCGGCCAGGCCGACTGGGACGAATATCGCCTGCGATTCCAGCGAAAGCGTTCTTTTATCTCGCCGGTTTCAAAACTCGCGAACTGAAAGGCATCTGGATTACTTGTCAATGAATCAATCGTCCCGGCCTGCAGGTATGCGTATTCGAGCTGGCCTTTCAAGCCGCCAACTTCAAACTTCTGCCCATCAAGCTCGACTATAGCTTCCGGCTTAATTCCGCGAATTACGGATTCACATGTCATCAGATTATCATAGGCGACGGTAGCCGCGTTTGGCCTGAGACGAAATGTCCGGCTAATAAGACTATTGCTCAGAGCGATTTCCCTGCGGTCAAGACGTTTTTCAATCCTGACCGGTTCTTTGATTTGTTCAACGAGCCAGTCCGCTCCGATCGCCCTGCCCGAGGCTCCTACGGCGAATATAACCGTTATCATCCCGATTACTGATTGTTTTGTTATAATCATAAGCCTGCTGTTTCTTCCTTTCCTCAAGAGATTGCTCCTCTATAACCGCATTAGCTGGTATTTTTCTGCCCCGCCACGGCTAAAACCAGGGCAAAAACCTTTGAAGCACCGGCTTGTTTCAGCGTTTTCGAACATTCGTTTAAAGTCGCACCGGTTGTTTTAATGTCATCAATAAGACAAATCTTTCGGCCGGCAAAATCATGCCGATATCGGCCGGCAAAAGCGCCGGCAACATTTTTTGCACGCGAGGCGGGACTTGTCATCGCCGGCTGCGCTTTAGTTCGTCGGATTCGGACGAGGTCTGTGCTGATTTTAGCCTTCGAGGATCTCAGTTTCCTGGCTAACACGTGAGATTGATTATAGCCGCGAACCAAACGCCTGGACCAATGCAGCGGAACAGGCACAAAAAGGTCTATGTCACTACAGAATCCGCCCCCCTGCAAAGCGGAATCGGCTAAAAAACCAAGGATAGAATCAAGCTCGGTCCTGCCATTCTTGAAAGCTAATATCATTTTCCGCAGGTTTTGCTCATAAACTCCGGCCCGAGCAATTCGATCAAAACATATTTCTTTGCCCTGACAGTCGGGACACGTTCCCGCCAGCATGGCAAATTTACCGGCATCCCGGCCGCAGCGATGACAATAATCCGCACCGGTACTGGTCAGAAGCTGGTCCCAGCAATTTTTACACAGGTTATTGTCCGTTTCACATATGATTTCGTGACAATTGATACAGACTGCGGGCCATAGGAGTTGGTTGATGCTTTGCAAAGCAAACGCGCCGGTCTGTTTTGAAAGAATAAAAGCCTGTTCTGTTTTTTTCGTATCCACAGATCTAATTATATGACAAGAAATGAATATTAACCATAACGACAACGACTCAATTATTGACTAATTTGAGCGAAAAGCCCTATTATATAAGAAATATTACTAATATATTCAGTATTTATGATGATGCGGCGTTCTATTAAAGATAATCAGATTAAGCAACTATTTTTATAAATGTCTTATTACCAATACTTTACGTTCCATTATTTCTCGATTTTTGACGAATTTTTATGAATCCGGAATTGACTAATGTTCTCTTGATGGTTATAATAAACTTTTTATGGCAAAATCTGTGAAAACAACCGGAAAGAAACGGACGAGAAAATCCTCCTCCAAGGTTGCCAAAGTTAAGAGTAAAAAGACTTTTAGAAGCTATCAAAAAGCTATTGGCTACCTGTTTGAGAGGACTGACTACGAAAAGCAGCAGCGCCTGCGTTATAACGTGACTACGTTCAACCTTAAAAGGATGCAAAAGCTGCTTTCGTTGTTAGGCGATCCGCACAAAAAAATCCACACAGTCCATATAGGCGGCACAAAAGGAAAAGGCTCGACGGCCACGATGCTGGCCAAGATGCTCGAAGCGAACGACTATAACGTCGGACTTTATACATCGCCGCACGTGGTACACCTGCACGAGCGGATTATGGTCAATTCGGAAATGATTAGTGAGCCGCAAATGCGTGACTTGCTCAACCGCGTCTATACCCCGGTTGAGAAGTTATCAAAAACCGATCCGCCCACTTTCTTCGAGATCATGACAGCCCTGGCTTTTATGTTTTTTGTCGATAAGGAAGTTGATATTGCGGTTGTGGAAACCGGCTTGGGCGGCAGGCTGGACAGCACCAACGTCATTCAGCCCCAAGTCGTTGGCATAACCAGTTTGAGTATCGACCACTCGCAACTGCTTGGAGACACTATTGACAGCATTGCCGAGGAAAAAGCAGGGATTTTCAAAAAAGGAGTGCCGGCTATCACCGTTCAGCAGGAACCGGCGGCAATGCAGGTTCTAAAATCGCGAGCTATCGCCCTGAACGTACCTTTGAGCATAACCGGCAGCGATATCGACTTCTCGCATCGATTTGAAACCTCTCGCGAGCACGGCCCGCATACAAGAATCTGCCTGACAACACCAACAAGTAAATTCGAGCATCTGCGAGTGCCGCTGCACGGCAAACACCAGGCAATCAACTGCGGCCTGGCGCTGGCGATGCTGGATAAGCTCAAATCCATCGGTTATGAGATAGACAATGAAAAAGCGGCAGAAGGGCTTAACAACGTCTCATTGGCCGGACGGATGGAAATGATTTGGTACGATCCGAGGATTATGATCGACGCCGCCCACAACGCCGCAAGCATTAAGGCTTTGATACAT
>DQCG01000537.1:5817-7107 GCA_003533825.1 Phycisphaerales bacterium | reverse complement strand
TTTGCAATCTCGTACTTGAAAAGATTGTCGTAGCTGTCACTTAAAAACCAGCCGCCAATATCAATCGCGGTTCCGGTGGTGTTATATAATTCGATCCAGTCCGAAGCCTCGGCGTGCGAATGAGCCAGGACTTCGTTAATCACGACGGCACCCGGTTCGGGTAGAATGGCGCCGTCATCCTGTCCCGGCGAGCCGCCGGCATAAACGCTCGGCCGCCAGGAATCTTTGACATCCCAACTGCTCAGGTCGGTATTAGCCGGATCGATTATCATCAATGAGAAACCTTCGCCGTCGGTAATGGAGCGCCAGCCGTCTCTGTAGCGGAAGTTATGAATCGTCCTGCCGATGGCATCCTGGAGTTCGATTCTTTCGCCGGCATTGTTCAACTTGCCTGAGTATTGGCCGGCGATGTTGATATTTCCGCCGTAACGAGATTCAAAGATATTGCGGTTCTGCACGGCCACGATATGCTCGCCGGGGGCAAGCTCTACGTTCGGGAAGATAAAATCTATGCCGTTTGTGAAGCTTACCAGGTTCAGGTTGATTGTTTCGGAGCCGATGTTTTGCAGTTCGATGAACTCTTCGTTTGGTTCCGTCGGGTTATACATTATCTCGGTAATGCGCAGATTCTCCACTATCGGTCCTACGGCGTAAACCGCTTCGTTCAGCGCGCTCCAAGTCTCGCCGCTCAATACCCTTGCCTTGACCTGTACACTATGGGGCAGCGTAATCGGGCCGGTATATTCCAGGATACCTTCGGCGGCGCTATCATCGGAATCGCCTCCGGCTGCAATAAGCTCGGCGGAGATCAAAAAATCGGAGCTTGTCTTGGAGCTGTTCATAGCGTGGATGGCTAACAAGTTGTCGCCCTGATGCAGTTCGCTGAGAAAATCGGTAATGTCGATATTCTCGAACAGGACTGCCGCCGAATCTGAATGGCTTGAGCTGGCGCGTGAGTTCCAGGCCGGGATGCCGTTGAAATTGCGCCTGGCCACTTCGACGCCGTTAATATATGCGACAAAGCCGTCGTCGTACCTGACGTTCAGCGTCAAAGAAGTGTAGTTTGTATCAATTGTGAACGGGATGCGGACGTAGCACGTGGCGTTTCTGGCATACATTGGTTCTTTGAGGTCGAGGCTGATAAAATCCTGGTATCCCGAGGTTCTCTCGAAACCGACGCCGCCGGGTGAGCCCGTGGAGGAGGACCATGCCGAATCGTCGAACTCGCCGCCGCCTTTCCAGTTTTCGCTTACATCTCCGACGGGGACAATCGCCCGCTTGTCGGCGTTC
>DQCG01000537.1:4145-5805 GCA_003533825.1 Phycisphaerales bacterium | reverse complement strand
CGTTCTCCGGCACGAGGGCATCCGCCTGCTGCGGCGTCTCCTGCACTCGCGGGTCGGAACCGTCCAGCGTATAATAGATCGTTCCCTGCATGCCGTTACTCTGTGACATGAGCAATTCGAATCCGGGTATTATCTCTCCGCCGTGCTGGTTAAACGATACCAGAGCCGTATCCGGGAACATGTTCACCGAGCGCATCTGGTTGATAACGATCTGGGTCCGATTGGGGAAGAAAGTGTTGACCATGTAATCGTTCTGATCCTCCCAATCGTCTTTGGTGCGTGGGGTACTTCTTTTGGCATCGCCCCATCGTGCCGACTCGGCAATAATCGCCAGATCAATCTGCTCGGCCCTGTCCATCCACCTGTTGATGTTCGGCGTTGCCGTCAGGAGACCGCCGTTAGAGAAATACATGTTCACCCGGTCGGCGAACTGCATGAGATATTCCGGGTTTGCTGTCAGGCGTATATGGAGCCAGGCCGGATTAAAATGTCGCCACTGCTGCCCGATAGAGCGATCCGTGGGGTTGGTCAAAAGCCTGCCTTCGTTGAGCCCACTGGTTCCCCCTCGATTTGCCCCAAGAGAGTGCTCGGCATCGTGCCGGTACCATGTGAAACCCTCGGGCCGGACGCGATTGTAGATGGCGAACACGTTGTTTGAGAAGTGGGCCCAGCAGCTCACCGGTGCATCGGGATCGCCTGTGTAGTAAGTGCAGATCATGTAGTCCATAAGGTTCTCGGGGTCGAGCAGTTTATCGCCGGTCGGATCGGGTATCCCATCGGGTCGAAGGCCCTGCACGGCCATGTATGCTTCGTGGGATGAGAAGCCGGCGACCGCAGCGTTGTACAACCGACGGTATGCATCCATCGAACCGTCGGTAGCATGCAGGGCGCGTGAGCCCGATGAGTCGTTTTTAATCACATCGTATTCTTCCTGGTCCCCGCCCAGGTACGACTCGGCGAAATCGGCGTCGGCCCGTTCCTGCGTTTGATATAGACCCCAGTAGTGCCCGTTAATATAGAGATGGTAGTATCTGCTGCGGGTGTACGGCTGGCCCATGTCACGCTGCACGTCGCGGGAGAAGACGTCTCTTATAAACGTATTCCTGTAGTCGCCCTCGAACGCCCAGGAGAAGTTCTGACTCGTGCGCAGATCGATCTTGTCGAACTCGTCGACGCCCTCGTCGCCGAATATTGGGTAGCGGAGCTTTCCCGACCCGTATTCATTGCGAAAGATCAGGCGCAAGGCATGTTTGGGATTGCTGCCGGTTCGGCTGTATGCCCCGCGTATCCGCAGACCCGCATCAAGTCCGAATCCCGGCGTGCCGTCAGGATTGATCAGCTCGACGGATGTACGCCGCTCCCAGTCCGGGCCATCGTTCCGGGCGTTGACGTATATGCCCGTGGACCTGTCAAAAAGATTCGCCAGATCTGTTACCAGGGAGATTGTCGGGATATCGAGTAAGGCAGTCTCCATCAGGCCGGCCCACCGGGAATTGTTAACGATGTCCGGGTCCATGCCGTAATTGATCATCTGCCCGCCAACGCTGCCTGTCGGCCAGTCGGGCCCCGGAGCCTGGCCGGTAGGGGATTGCTTTATCACATCTTTAACAAAGATATAGGTATGTGTCTTTATATCGGTGGGCATCCAGCCTGGTTTGGT
>DQCG01000537.1:2747-4077 GCA_003533825.1 Phycisphaerales bacterium | reverse complement strand
ATCGCATCTTCGGTTTCGGTTGCGAGTGTCAGGTAAAACGATTCGGCATAAAAACCTCGCTCCTGACTGAACTCGATACCGGAAACAACACCGCTATAGACGCCGATATTTTGTGCCGCCGGGCTGGGGGAGCCGAAGGCCTGCCAGTAGTCACCGGCATCGGGGTGCCGGCCGTAGGAAACGTCGCCGGTCTGGTTACCAAAGGTGACACTATCAATCAAAGTGGTGCCGTCACTGTCGTCCTGGGGACTCCTTACGGAGAACAGGCCGATCTCCTCGCCGCCGGCATCGAGTTTGAAACTGGCGTGCAGGCCGTAATCGCCCGTATCGTTGTCGGCCCATATCAACAGATAGCCGCCTGCGGGAATTGTCGTTAAGGCGGAATTGTCGGCAGGAATCTGCCATTTTTTCGGATCGGACAGATTGTCCGTAAGGTACATGCCCCCGATATCAACGGCTTCGAGACCGTAATTGTGAATCTCGATCCAGTCATCATACTGGCCCTGCGGATCCTGGATCGAAGTGTTGTTGGAGGCCATTAATTCGTTGATGAGAAGCGTACTTTCCGCCGCATTCGCGGAGACTCTCGAATATGCAGTCGATATCAAGATCAAAACGGCCAATAATATTTTCGCATATACAGACATTTTTGGTTAGCTTCCTTATTGATATACTTTTCTTTTGTTAAAGAGTTTGCTCTTTCTGCGATTCTATCCGCAATCTAAGGGTTGCTGCCGGGAGTTGGTGGCAATGCCTGCCAGTTATCGGGATCATTGCCGGAATGATACTGGTCGGCTGAGATTCTCTGCAAGGCGGCACCGGCACCATCTGTGGCCTCGGGCCAGGGCGATATATCGGCGTAAATCACTTCATCCACAATAACCCAACAGACGGGATCGCCCGGCTTGTCCGGGGCCTGGGGTTTTTTCAAAGCAAGCCGCTCGCCGGCATTGGAAAGATTGCCCGACCAGGGGCCTGCGATATCCACGTCGGCAGTTAACGGACCTGTGTTATATGCGGCGGTAAAGGCGGCCAGCAGGCCCGCATCGATGTGAGGATCGAAACCCACAACTATCAGTCTGCCGCGGCTCCGAATCGAAGTACCTGTTGGCAGCGTGTAATCGACGGCGCCATCCAGCCGCCAGGCGCCTTCGGTATTTTCAAGATAAATCCGGCTCGCGGTGGGATTGTATAACTCAATGTACTCGTCTTCGGCCTCATCTGAGGGATGATACATCAGCTCATCTATCACTATATTCAGGGCTGGATTATCATTGGCGGAGTCACGGGATGGTGACATCTCAAGCCAGTACGCACCGCCGTCCGGGTA
>DQCG01000537.1:2430-2699 GCA_003533825.1 Phycisphaerales bacterium | reverse complement strand
GATGTGCCGGGCAGATAAGAGAGAATAACCTCTTCTCCGGCTTTGTTCAGGCCGAATCCGCTGCCGGGGGGATCGTGGAAGCCTGTCACCTCATCAAAACTGATGCGAGACCGGCCGGCAATCTCAACCGCTGGGATGGCCCATTTCTTCAGTTCGCCGATGTCATCACTGAGATACCAATGATTCAGGTTAATCTTTGCCGGCGTCGTATTGTAGAGCTCTATCCAGTCGTTGGAGTTGTGCTCCGGATGTTGCGGATTACGATAGTC
>DQCG01000537.1:0-2406 GCA_003533825.1 Phycisphaerales bacterium | reverse complement strand
GTGCCGGGAGAGCCGCCGATGTAAGTGCTCGCTCGCCAGTTGCCGCCGTAGTTTAGTGAGCCTTCAGGCTCACCCGGCAGAGCCGAAATCAGGGGCACCAGTGAATGACCTCCGCCGGCGGCAGGGAGAGGCCAACCGCGACTGTTATTGTAAGCGAATTCCGCGACGGTTCCGTTCCAGATATCGACGAGGCTTACGTTTTCGCCGTTATTAGACAGCTTGCCGGCATATTCGCCGGCTATTTTAGCAGACAATCCCGTGCCGTAGCGAGACTCGAAAGCTGCCCGGTTCCTGACCACAAGGACGAACTCTCCGGGCCCAAGACTCGTGACGCTGCCATTGTTGAAATCGAATGTGATGCCGTCGATAAAAGAAACGGACGTCAGATCGATGGTTTCGTCTCCGATGTTTTGCAGTTCGATGAACTCGAATTCATCATTGTCGGTAGAATCGTTAGCCGGCGGGTCGGCCGGATCATACATTACCTCTGTGACGCGCAGATTATTCAGTGTAAAGGCTGCAATCGGCTCACCGGTTAGGAACTGTTGCGGCGCCGACCAGTGGCTCCAACGGCCTGTGTTATCCTTCATCCGGCAGCGAACGCGATAGGTCCGGCCGACTTTAACCTCGCTGGCGGGAATGGTTATACCGCTGTCGAAGTCTGTCATTTCATCGCTTTCCCATACGGCATCGATTTCATACTTGCCTTCCCTGACCTGATAACTCGGGGCAATACTTCCAGGCTCGGCTGGCTCGCCTGTCAAACGAATATCGATGAAGCAATCGGAACTGCTGGTGCGCGACATGTTGTGCACCTGGATGGTGATTATGTTTCCACCCTCGACAAGGTAGGTTGGCTCCGGCAGCACAAAACTAAACCAGCTCTTCTCGGAAGAGTGTGGACCGTTTGCATAATCTTCATAGGGCGTATTTTCCGAGGGCATGTTCTCCTGCAGCACGAAGTAGCCGTTGATCCAGACGTTGAAACCATCGTCGTACTTCGCTTCAAGGATGAGATTTTCTATCGCCGAGAGGTTATCTATCGTAAACTTCTTGCGAATGAAGAAGGACGTATGCGTGTATCGCATATCCGCCAGCGTGGTTCCAAGGAAGGATGTTGGCTCTCCCCAGCCTATTGGCGTTGGGCCTGTCTCCCAGAACGAATCATCGAAGCCTGATTCCCGCCATTCGGTCGTGTCGGGAGAAGACGCCTCCTGCGTACCTTTGAAGTATTTCCACTCGCTGCCGTCGGGTATCAGTATGATATCTTCATCCGGCGTCACGACTTGAGAGCCTTCAGTGACCTCGGCAATTCGCCATTTCATCGCGGCGAATGTGCCGCTGCCCTGCGAGTCGCCGAAGGGACTGGCCTCGAACGTCAGCGAATTAATCGGATACGTGGAAGGACATGTGGCGGTAACGATGGGCGTATGGGGTATCGAGGAATCTTCGAAATACGTATCGAATTCGCGATTGCTCGAAACCGCATAGTTCTTCATAATCTGTACCATACCCCGGAAGTCTTTAGTAGCGGCGCGCTGATAGAATCGCCCCTGCCCGGCTTTGCTTCTGTTGATATAGCTGCTGGTCATAATCGGGTTGTAGTCCCACATGGCCCGGTCCGCTTCGACAAAAGTGGGACCGCCGGTCGGATGGTCGATAATATCCGCAAGATCGTCAAGCACCTGATATAACTGATCGGCATTGTACAGGAGATCGTGAAACTCCCGGAGGCGATTCTGGTATTCGATTAGAATGTTCGGATTGGAGAAGATACTTCCCTGTCTCTTGAAAACATCTTCACCGTTGCCGTACATGTTGTTTGCCCATGTCAGGTCCACGTCCCACGGCAGCATCGACCACTTATTGGTCTCGGGATTCAGATAGAAGAACCAGTTCTTGCCGTAGCCGATATCGCCGTGGTGGATGCCTTCGACCACACACCTGTAGCCAAGGTATCCGGCCAGATTGACATTTTGCTCCCACCATGCTTCGGAAGGTCTGCTATTGTATTCGTTCATGAAGGCTCTCACATCCGAGCCGTCGGTAACATGTGTTGGTCCCTGGTTGTTTAAGCTTCCTGAATGGCCTTCTATCTTATAGAGATTGCCGTCCGGCAGATTGTGCTCGTTCAGGAATCTTCCATCAATTTGTTCGAGGGTCATGTAGAGGCCCCAGAAGTCGCCATCGTACTGAGTTGGCCCGGATTCGACAATCCCATCAATTATACGGAAATGAAGCCAGTTGGTTTTGGATGTCTCAGCGCCCATCATGTTGAAAAGCTTGTTGGAGGCAGCCTCGAACATGCCCTGTTCGCCCCGATGCTGATAATCACCCTGCTGGATGCACGCTGAGAAATTGAGCTTGTCCCATGTAGTATCGTACTTCCGGCCGTAGTCGTCCCGT
>DQCG01000698.1 GCA_003533825.1 Phycisphaerales bacterium | reverse complement strand
GACTTGATATATAGGTTGGGTAGTTCTTTGATTTGTACTGTATCGTTTTGCGGTGGTTGCTAAAGAAGTCGATGTGCGACACATTCGCTTTGAGGTCTATCTCCACAGTCCAGACATTCCTTCTGGCATCATATTTCATCTCTTTCCATTGGTCATCGGGGAACAATTCCCGAATATACGCAGAACTGCCATCAGGGCCGCGGCCGTACATCCACCAGATACGTCCGCTTTCTGCTTTTGGGCCGGGCTTAAACTTCACGGCAACCAGCAGCTTCCTGCCTTTCACCTTATAATCTACGGATGGGGATTCCAACATGGGTTCTATGCCCTGGAAGAAATGCTGTAAAAGGAAGGCCGCCTTCTTTTGCTCATTCTTCTCGGAAGCAGGATGCCCCTTCTTCTTTCCGTGGCCGGAGTTGACTTTCAGATATACCGGAATTTGCGGATAGTGCTGAACTGAGTTACCTTGTACTCTATTTGGGTATGATCATCATGCCGTTTTCGAGGCAACTAACGCAGGGCGGCCAATTCCTCTTTAAGCCGCTCTCTACGCCCGATGTTGAGTTGATCGAAGAGCTTGCCTAGGAATTGCTCATATTCATCACGGCTGGCAAAATACGAACTCTGGAGTTTGCGTTTGTAGTTCTGCAAATCCAAAGTTGAGATATTCTCTATCCTACAGCCTTGTCCAAGGAAAGTCATGAATCTATCCAGACTGTACTTTGAATCAGTATAGTGCTTTGCAGTAATGTTACCCACGAGAACTCTTGAGTTCTGATAATGCAAATAGAGATCGCATAGTTGTTTCAGGGTTATTTTGCCGTTGGAGATTTTCTGTGCCAGGCTTTGTGGTCCGTGCAGATACGTTGCCTGAGCCAAATATTTTTCGAGTGCTTTCTTCTTGTCTTTCCCAAAGTAACGGATTTTTCCATTTATCTTTTTGCAATATTGGCCAGTGGGATGGAGCGTTAATGGGAACTTGTCCGAACGGGTTTTTCTCTTTGAATTCATCATCTTCCTGTCTTCCAAAAATAGTGGTTTTTTTGATAGATAATCGCGATTTGGTTGTAGAAATAGTTGTAGTTTTCAAAATCTACACTTACCTTATATACTCATAAATATCTATAAAACATAATCTTGTGATTATTATAAGGAATAAAATCATGTTGTACATTGAATACGATGTCAAATAATCGGTGTTTTTAGGCTAAAATCGAGGGTAAACAGAATGCAAAAAGCTCGCCATTGCTTACGGGCTTTGCAGTAAAAATGGCCCTGCCTACTCTCGGTGAAAAAACGCCTCAGTTGGATACCAGCCTTTCATAGCCGCCTGATGCGGATGTTACGGAACCAGACGTTTGCCCCATGGTCCTGGAATCCAATATGTCCTTCCCGCTTGAAATCCTTCAGGGCTGTGCGGAATTTGTTCTTCGAGCCCTCGCGATCGGGATTCTTCCGCGGCTCGGTCCATCGGTTCAGGTCCATGTCGATGATTTGCTCGCCGTTTAGCACGATGCCGATCTTATTGTCCTTAGCGGTAATCGTAACGTGATTCCACTGGCCGTCCCTCGTCATTTCCCTGCTGGGAGCCAGAGCATCGTAAACGGCACCGCAGCTATGCTTGCTCGGTTTATCGACACGTTTATAGACCTGCATTTCGATACCGGTCTGCACACAGTCTCTGGGGTTGTCGGTGCGGAAAAAGACGCCGCTGTTGCCCTCGGTCTTGAATTGAAGATCGAGGACGAAGTCGCCGAATCGCTCTTTGGTCCAGATCATGCCGGCTTTGGGCTTCCGTGTCAGCACACCGTCTTCGATGACCCAGCCGGCACTCGGTTTGCCGCCGCTGTCGTTTTGCCACTTGTTTAGATCCGAGCCGTCGAAAAGAACCTGCCATCCGGTTTTATCAGCAAGGTTCCTGCCGCCGTTCAATAGGATATCGATTCGAGGCGTCTTATGATTGTAGGGCTTCAGCAGGATATCCAGATCTCCGTCACCATCCAAATCACCGAGTTTGCCTTCATGGATGCCCTGACCGTGCGAGGCAATGGTTTCTATGAAATTGCCTTTGCCATCGCCGTACCAGATGTATATTCTGGCGTTGTCGCCGGCACCGGGATTGCCCATCTCGCCGATGAAGATGTCCAGGTTGCCGTCACCGTCAACATCTCTTATCTCACAGGTATGGCCGTGGATGACCTCGCGCAGCGTGTGCGATTTCCATCCGTTGCCGGTCCATTCGTACCACCGCGCCTGCCCATCCATGTCGCCGGGCGAAAAGACCACCTCGGGGCACCCGCCCTTGACCAACTGTCCGGCGGCACACTGGGTAAACGCCATGTCGGCATCAATTACGTTTTCCTTGAACTGGCTGCCGCCGGCATGTTTGTCCTGGGGACTCCTTATGGAGAACCAGCGCCCACCGCCGACGATATCGACTTTGCCGTCCAGGTCGATATCGACGGGGATGGATGGAAAACCTTCCCGTTCACGACCCGACGACCATGAATAAATCGTTGCCGACTGCCAGGGCTCAGTCGATTTAGGCTTCGATGGTATCTCATAGAGCAGGAGTTTTTTCGCCAGTTGATTCCACGAGACAAATTCCACCTGCCCATCCCCGTCGAAGTCTGCGACGGTCTGGTCGTGATGCTTTTTGCTGCCGGAGTTCTTGATATGCCGGCACGTCCAGGGCTTCGAGAAATCCGGATACGGATTCTCCCACCACCAGATTGCATTGCCGCTGGCGTCCTGGCCGAGGATAATATCCAGGTCACCGTCCCGGTCGATATCGCAGCAGTCGCCGCCGGCCTCCGGATTTTTTCTCGTATCGTCAATTACGAATTTATCCCAGCCTTTTCCGTTGTACTTATACCAGACCACGGATGGTGTTCGCGTTCGTTCGCCCACGACGAAGTCGTCAATACCGTCCTTGTCGATGTCCAGTATCAGACAGCACGTCTGCTGCTTGCCGTCGTTCGGTGTCGGCATATCTCCGGTTGAGCTGCTCTTACGCTGCCAAGTTACCTCGGCGTTTGCATCAGCCAGAAAAAAAGCCACGATCAATAGCAGTATTATTATCGCACCCGATGCTTTCCTGTTAAAGAATGGACATCCTGCCTCAACGATGGTTCTTTTTGTTTCCCTCTTCATTTCCAAACTCCTTCAATTTAGATTTTCAATATAGTTCAACCTGCTGAGCCGCTATATTACCAGATCGAGAACGAAACGTCTATCCAGGTCCGTAAAAAACCGGAGGTTGACGCAACATCGTTGTAAGAGTAGTCTATGGCAGCAATAGTGAAGTTGGCCGGACAACCAACTCTTTTTCAGGAGCACGAACAGCTAAAAAGTAAGGCACAAAATATGAACTTTCCCATTAGACTAAAAACCATCATCCGGGCGGCCGTACTCTCGGCTTCGCTGGTCGTTGCTCAGAACGGCGCTGCCCAGGGCACACGCAGCGACTATGAACGCGCACTCAATCTGCGTGATACCACCGCTAATAAAGTCTTCAAAGACCGGGTGACCGCCCACTGGCTGATGGATAATACCCGGTTCTGGTATCGTAACGATTTGCCTGAGAGCAAACGTGAATTCATCTTAGTTGACGCTGAGCAGGGCATCCGGCAACATGCGTTCGACCATGAACGACTGGCTGCGTCGCTCGCGAAAGCCGCCAATCAAAAAATAGAGGTCGAGAAGCTTGCCATCGACCGTCTGACATTCGACGAATCCGGCTCATCGCTTACGTTCAGCTACAACAGCAGTTGGTGGAAGTGTGATCTGAGCTCTTACGAGATTGAAGCAGTATCCAGAGACGAACGAGCGACCTCGTCACTTGAGCCGCTCGGTCGCTATCGACCAAGCCAACGAACCGGTGAGGAAACATCAATCACCTTTATCAATCGCACGGGCAAGGATGTTGACATTTATTGGATAGACACCGAACGGCAGCGAAAACAATACGCCACAATAGCCGCGGGCGAGCAGCATCGTCAGCACACTTTTGCCGGGCACGTCTGGCTGGCAACGGATAAGGACGGGAAACCCCTGGTCACG
>DQCG01000381.1:20600-21211 GCA_003533825.1 Phycisphaerales bacterium | reverse complement strand
TCGATGTCGTCCGTGCTGTGGGCTAACGAGACAAACATCGCCTCGTAAGCACTTGGAGCAAGATAAATCCCCCGCTCGAGCATCCCGGCAAAGAATTTTTTGAACCGTTGAATATTGGTCGATTGCACATCGGCGAAAGTCCGTACAGGTTTGTCAGTGAAGAAACAGCTCAGAATCGAGCCGACCCGATTGATTGTCACTACAACGCCGGCCTCTTTCGCCGCTTCGGCCAGGCCGGCTTCGAGCATTGCCGCCGAAGATTCGAGTTTCTCGTAGCAATCTTCACCGGCTAAAATATCGAGCGTAGCGTTCGCCGCCGCTGTTGCAATCGGATTGCCTGAGAGGGTCCCCGCCTGGTAGACCGGCCCGGTTGGGGCCAGAATATCCATAATATCGGCCCTGCCGCCCACCGCCGCCGCGGGCAGGCCTCCTCCGATTATCTTGCCCAGACACGTCAGATCCGATTTGATTCCGAAACGCTCCTGGGCGCCGCCGAGCGCAAGCCGAAAACCCGTGATTACCTCGTCAAAAATCAAAAGCACCTCGTCGGCGTCGCATAATTTCCGAATCGTCTCTAAGTAACCGGCCCCCGGCGGCACCACGCCCATATT
>DQCG01000381.1:10833-20505 GCA_003533825.1 Phycisphaerales bacterium | reverse complement strand
ACCGCATCCGGAACGCCGGCGCTCGAGGCGATGGCACTCTCGGCCAGGCCGGAACCGGCGGCGACCAGTAAAGAATCGCTGTGCCCGTGATAGCAGCCGGCCATCTTGATGATGATGTCCTTTTTGGTATACCCGCGGGCCAAACGAATCGCCGTCATAACCGCCTCGGTACCGCTGGACAGAAGACGGACCTTCTCGATTGAACCGAATGCGGCGATGATTTTCTGCCCTAGCGCCGTCTCGGCCAGCGTCGGTGCTCCGAACGAGGTGCCCTTCCGTGCCGCGGCCTCGACGGCCTCAATCACGCCCGGATGGGCATGACCGACAATCATCGGACCCCACGAGCCGACATAGTCGATGTATTCATTGCCGTCGATATCAAAGATTTTGGAGCCCTTTGCGCCGGCGACGAAAACCGGACCGGTATCCACGCCGCCAAAGGCCCTCACGGGTGAATTCACACCGCCCGGCAGGACCCGGCAGGCTTCGGCAAAGGCCCGGGCTGATTCTCGGTATTTGATTTGGTTTTGTTTCATTTGACCCACCATCATAAGAATATCTCATAAAAAATTCAAACGATTTGTAGACATCGCCGCAAAAAGGCTCCCGTTTGCAGGGAAAGTCCGGCCGGAAAGGACACTCTTTCCAGCCCGGAGATCCACCTTCCGTCAACCTCGGGGCTATTTTTCTTGCAAAATTTCAAAACTCGCGTATATTCATTAGATTTAATAATTTGGTTCGGCACGTTCGGGCCGGCCTAAACCGGAGCAACGATATGAATTTGGTCAAGTGGTTTCGTAAGAATAACAAGAAAGTGATGGCCGTTGTTGTCATAGTCATAATGTTCGGCTTCATCGGGGGCAGCACATTAATGCAGCTCAGTAAAAGAAGAATCGGGTCAATAGCCCGCTTCGCCGAAAAAACCAAGATAACAGACCGTGACTTAATGCTGGCTCGCCATGAACTGGAAATCCTCAGAATGCTGCGGGCCGAGGCCCTGCTAAGGTCGCAGGATTTACATGGGGTCTTCCTGGGCGAACTGCTGTTCTCCGACCAGAGAGCATCGCCGGCATTGATCAATAGTATTAAGCAATCAATCAGGACAAACAATTACAGAATCAGCGAAAAACAAATAAACGACTTATACAGGCGCCAGGTGCCGCCCGGTATATACTGGCTGCTGCTGCAACACGAGGCACAACAGGCCGGGATCAGGGTTTCAAACCAACAGGTGGGAGAGCTGCTCGGAAAGGCAATACCGCAGCTTTTCGAAGGCCAGACATATTCACAACTAATCGGTGCGATGATAAGACAGCAGCGAATTCCGGAGGATCAGCTACTCTCGACTTTAGGTAAATTATTGGCGGTATTGCAATACTCCTATACGGTCTGCTCCAGCGAAGGGATTACAACCCCGCAGATAATGCAGGCGGCCGGTGCCGAGGAAGAAAAAGTAAACGTCGAGGTTGTAAAAATCGATTCCGAAGTCTTTGCCAAACAGCAGGCTCAGCCGGACGAAGAAAAAATCCTGGAGCATTTTAACAAATACAAGAAATTTACCCCCGGTTCCGTAAGCGATGAAAATCCCTACGGCTTCGGGTACAAACTGCCGGACAGAGTTCAGCTCGAATACATCGCCGTCAAACTCGAAGATGTTCAGACGATAGTAAAAAAGCCGACGCAGGACGAGATGGGAAATTATTACAGCAAAAATAAAGAGCTGTTATACACCGAGCAGGTGCCATCCGATCCGAATGATCCTAACTCGCCGCAAATCACGAAAACCAAAACCTACGCCGAGGTTGCAAACATCATTTCTCAGCAGCTTTTTAAGGACAAGGTAAACACTACGGCCCAGAATATCCTGCAGGAGGCAAGGATAATCACCGAAGCCGGTTTGAAGGACATGGATATAGAGTCTGCAGAAGTGACTTCGGAGCAGATTAAGGAAAAAGCCGGCAATTATAAAACCACCGCCGGGCAATTGAGCGAAAAATACAAGATCAATGTTTATACCGGCCAAACGGGGCTGCTCAGCCCGATTGATATGCAGGCCGACGAGAAAATGGCGACCCTGTTTCTGCAGGGTTACGGGCAGAATCCGGTGAGATTGAGCAAGGTCTTATTTGCCGTCGACGAGCTGGCGGTCAGCGAGCTTGGACCATTAGATGTGCCCAAGCCGAGGATTTATGAGAACATCGGTCCGGTCAAAGACATGATGAGCAGATACAGAAACGATGCCGGCGGAATAATGGCGATCTTGCGTGTGATCGACGCCAAAAAAGCTTCCGAGCCGGAAAGAATCGACCAAACCTTCAGCACAAGCTCGCTTACACTCGACCCGAATGAAGAAAAGGCAGGCGAAAATATTTATTCGGTAAAGGAAAAAGTCACCGAAAATTTACAGAAACTCGCCGCAATGGACATTTTAAAGGGCAAATCCAAAGAGTTCATCGACCTGGCTAAAAAAGACGGCTGGACAAGTGCAATAAATAAATTTAACGAGCTTTACGGTCAGTTGCTGGAACGCGAGGAGAACGATCCCAACGCATTCCGGCTGCAAAATTTTTCAGACATGCGAAGAATATCAAAGGCCGATCTGGAGACATTTGCCGCGCAGGGCCAGGGCGATCCGGCGACCCCGTTTTACCTGAACGACAGCAAGATAAATCAACAGTTCGTCGAGAAGCTTTATTCGCTCGTTCCACAGGACAGTCTCACGGCTGAGTCACTGCCCCTGCTAATGGAATTCAAGCCGGATATGAGTTATTACGTTATTAAAAACATCTCGGTAAAACGCCTCTGGAAAGAGGACTTCGAAAAAATAAAGGCGGTTCGATTATATCGAGAAGATTACGTCCAATCCCAGAGCCTGGCGATTATCCACTTTAATCCCGAAAACATCCTGAAGCGCATGAACTTCAGGTTTACCAGGACCGAAGAAGAAACCGCCGATGCCAATACGCCGGCCGAATCGGAGGCTGCATCATAATGGCGAAACGCTCGAAAGAAGGCCACATTGCATTTATGCTCGTTGTCGGACTAATGGGCTGGTTAGTGCCGGGAGCGGGACATTTAATGCTCAATGAAAAGAAGCACGCGATTATCATTTTCGTAACAATCGCCCTTACTTTCGCCATGGGATTATATATCGGCTCGATCGGGATTATCAATCCCATCGGAGCAAAGCCCTGGTACGTTGCTCAGCTTATGAACTCGCCGGCAGTGGCGGCCATCGGCCAGATGACCAGAACGGGCGATTATCCCGTTTTCGGCAGGCCGAACGAAATCGGACAGATTTACACGAGCATCGCCGGACTGCTCAATCTTTTGTGTATCGTCAACGCCGTTTACTGGGCCCATCTGCGCCAAACCGGGGCCGAGGGAGAATAAAATGTCGATAGCAGCTTATATAATGGCAACCTTTACCACGCCGGAACATATCGGCGTTACCCCGCTGTCCATGCTGTGGCTGCTGCCGCTGGTGGCGTCGATTTCCGTCGTCTATAAAACCACCAAGCTGCCAAAAATAAAATTCGTCAATTTCCTGAAAGAATCGGTCGTTTTATTCGGCTCCATCGTCATTTTCATGGCCATCACCGCCCTGGTCCTGGTGGCCTTCGCATGGCTGATCACGGAATAATCCCCCGACCACATTTTCCAAATCACTCCGACGTTTCAGCAAATTTTTCGCTTTAGGATCTCCGTACAGAAGCCTGGATTCCCGTTTTCACGGGAATGACAAAACCAAGACGCAGTACGCAGCACGCAGTCCTCAGTACGAACAAATTGGCTTTGGTTGGCTTTGTTTTCACCAGGTGTCCAATCGCGATTATTTACCATAACTCCTTACTATATCTGATCTTGTGTCCATTCACGCCAGCGGCAAATTGGGTTTGTTTTTGCAAATTAAGCTCAATTTTTCATCGTTTTCTACTCTTTTTCACCTGTTTTTTCCGTTATTTTGGCTTTTTTCTCTTCGAAAATTGGGTTTGTTTTTTCAAATAACATTTCTTTTAGACTGGATTTACACGATTAAACTGGATGTCTGTGTTAATAAAAGATTTTGCCTTTTTACTTTGATTTTTCAAAATTCTAATCTCGCTATCCTGTTATCCTGTCTCATACCATTAGTCAATCGTCAATAGTAAATTAGTTGTGTATTATACTAAATTCAGCCCCAAAAATCAAACAAATTCCAAAAAATTCTCCGTGACTACTTACGTAATTATTGATGTGTGGGATCACAGACAGATTATTTCTATAGATTAGTTTTAAACCAAGAGTGAAAACTCAAACCTAAGCCTGACTTCTTTAATTCTCTTCTTGAATTGTTATTGGTATTTCTATTCTTTCTCGTATTTCATCATAAATTGGAATATCTATTCCTTCACGGACCTCGAGAGTAACCGCTAATCCATAATATACTAAATCATCAAGACTGCCCGCATCTTCGCGACATTCAACTGGTATCAATAAAGTATCGCCATCTTGGTAAGATACAACCTGTTGGCCTTCCATTATCTCATGTTGTACTGTTCCATTCTTCACCTGTCGACCATCTGCTTCTTTTCGTTCAACTCCTATTTCCTCTTTAGGAGGATCAAAGGAGAGATTTGCTTTTCTAAAATTACGGTTATCTGGATTAATTGGGCTGAACCAGGCAAGAGTTATCGTTAATCTTCGCATTTCGTTTAGCCCGCTTAAACTTGGTGGGAGAGGTAGTCTAAATTCATGTCTCCTGTCTTTTCTTATCTGACCATAACCGATTGCAGTTGCTCTTTGTTGAGTACATTCAAGAACCCTCTGAATATCAGGTATTCCATAACCAAGATATCGAGTCAGGATTTTTCTATTTACACCATTTCCCAAACACCTATCTAAAACATCCTTACTACCTCCCCACGATGCACTATGCACAAGTAGAGCTTTTAATAGGACAGCAATATTCTCGTCAGGAATTGTATATTGAGATTGTTGCTGCAATTCCTCTACCGATTCATATATTTTCGCCGCAGCACGTGATGCCAAAGCAACCGCATTACTGGTACCGCAACAATATACAGATCTACCGGTTTCGCCAGGACTAACGGGAGTGGTGGCTACCTTTTGGCCCGGCGACAAAGGGGACGTAAAGACTTCGTAATTCCCATTCATTTTATGGGAATATAGTTGTCTTCCTCCAGCCAAATAGATTTCGGGCTTTATCGAGGATCGAAAACCATAGCCATGCGATGATATTGGAGATGGCAAAAGATGATTCGGCAGAATATCTATTCTTCGGCCATAGCCATTTGGAGCTGAGTGATCATTATGCATTGCACCTACTGTGAGAGAATTCAAAGATTCCCCCGGTGAAATAATCCTACGGTTTCTAATGTCGTTGTGTATCACTGTTAGTGTATGAACAGTCCGTTGTTCCTCTGTTAGAGCAGAAAATTGATTTTCTGGAATTCCCATATTAATCTCATAGCCGACATTACCTCCGCTAACACAGAAAAGAACTCCATATTTATAGGATAGCCAATCCAATAACCGAGCACACGAACTTTGGCGATGGAAAAACATCTTGACGGGGTCACCTATTGCAATATTTACAATTTTTATTGTAGGAGCAGTTGGCCCTTCATCACCTTCTCCTTCAAACATTCGGCGCACTGACCGTTCAACAAGATCTTCAAAAAACTGATCTTCTGGAATATGTTCGCCTCTAAGATCATCTTCGTTGGATTTCATGATTGGTCTAATATAAACGGGTCTGGTCAGCGGTGGCTCATTAGTGTCCAGTTCACCATGGCAAATCAAAGAAGCAATAGCAGTCCCATGCTTTCTATCCCTTGCCTGATAGCTAATGCCAAACTCATCAGGATCCTCTACTACAAGGCGATTCCTAAGTAAATCATGATTGACAAATGGATCACCGTCAAGAATTGCAACTACCGGGTCTCCGGAAACTTCTCCCACAACAAATTCCCCTAATTCCCCATCAGGCAAAGCCTCAACAGTACATTGCCCAGTGGGACGAAAGAACATCACATCTTGGCTACGAAATAATTCAGTATATCGAGATGCTAAAACACTTTGTATGCTATCGGGAGGCAACTCGGCTTTAAGAGCATGGAAGTGTATTTCATTAATTATACATGATGAAATTACATTGCCGTTTCCTTGCCTGACAAGGTTTTCCAAATTCCTATGGGCTTCATTACGTTTGTTTCTATCCCTTCGAAACCACAGTTCTATTTCAAAGGGAATTAACTCATTACGACTTCGATAGAAATCAAGATCTTCTTCCCAATACTCCAAAACACCTGTTTCTCTCAACCTGTCTCTAACATCCCAAGGCCGTAATGTTTTCAAATGAGAAAAAATCTCAGCCCACTTTTGATTTCCATAAGGTAACTGTCCACGAGACCATTGATCCTTCAATCTTAACAACTTATCTATAGCGTACCGATTACTCATGCTAAGAAAAAATCGACCGCTAATAAGAGTAGATACATCGGCAGCTTCTTTCTTCAAAATATCAATGATTTGGTGCTCAAACTCTTTGAAGTCATCAGGAATAGATGTTACAAATTCTTCGATGTTTCTATCTGTCAGAATTCCATTATTATCAACAAATGCGTCTTGTTCCAGAACCTTCCATATCTGAGATGATTGCTTGGCATTTATACCATCAATTTCGTGGTAAAATATCCGCTTCTTAATCTTAGGCTTCTGATAAAAATCTTCATCAGGTTCAATTTCATCCTTATCGATTTCTGCCAACCATTCCAGACCATCAATTGCCCGCACAGCACGTGAAAAATCTTCAATTTTACCAATTGTCTCCATCACCAAAACATACTCCGGCTCAATACCAGCTTCTGTGTCGGTCACAAAGGATTGATGCATTGACTGAAACTGCGTAGTTAAGCGGTCTTTTTGTCGATCTAAGCTTGGGAAATGATAATTAGGAGAGCCAAAGCGGGATTCCTTTTTTGGTCTTGGTGACGCGGTTGGATTGGGGAAAATAAGAAGTGGTTTGTCGGCCATTGTTTATACCCCTATATTGTTGCTGGAAAATCGTATTTCCCACTGTTTTAATTCCTGCGAAACAATACTTCTGGCGTCATCCTGCTTGTGCTGCAAAATAGATTTTCTAATAATATCCGTACAGAATTCTTCTATTTCTGAATAACTGCTACCTTTTAACTTTTCAGATAATGTTTGAGAACTATAGCTGAAATTACATTTGCTCTTATGGGAAATGCTGTCAATATACGACACTATTTGTTTTTTATTTGGACGTTTTAATTCCAAACGTAATTGAAATCTACGCCATACTGCCCGATCCAAAAGTTCCGGATGATTGCTCGCAGTGATAATAACAATATATGTAGGCAATCTATCCATCTGCAACAACAACGAACTCACAACCCGTTTGATTTCCCCAGTTTCCTTCGTATCACCACGCTCTTTGCCAATCGTGTCAAATTCATCAAAAAACAGTACACAATTTCGAGTTTTTGCATAATCAAAAACTTTTTGAAGTCGAGAAGCTGTTTCACCAAGATAACTGCCAATAAGGTTCTCGTATCGAATAACAAAGAAAGGATACATCAATTGAGTAGCAAAAGCTTCAGCAAGACTTGTTTTTCCGTTGCCTGGAGGTCCAGCAAGTAATATTCTGTTGCGCGGTTCCAAGCCATAACTTCTCAATAGATCTGCTCGATGTTGTTCTTCAACAAGCTCTTGGCATATACTCAAGACCGTTTCATCCAAGATTAAATCCTCAAAAGTCTTCTGCGCTTCAGTTTCAAACAATAAATCTTTCGCTTCACCTTTGGCGTACATGGATAAACCGTTCTTGTTTCCATTATTGAGAGAGGTCGCCAATCTATCGGCTAAAATATTGTGCTTCTTTGCTCTTTCTTCGGCGATCAAACTCTCAACGGCTTTGCGAAATGAAACCATATCGCCCCGATTTGCCGACTGGACTACAGATAGCAGTATATCCGATCTGGCCATTATTCTATTCCTATTCCTTCCAAACTGCTAATATCCATATCATTATAATGATCTTGACGGCTATTCGTCGGTTGTAGCCGAGTTCAAGGGGATTATTATACCATAAAAAAACAAGTCAGCCCACCAGATACCAGTTGATATCCCTAATTTCATTATCGGTTAGTTTCGGATTACGTTTCCCAACAAATAATTCTCTCGTTTCTATCTATATTTTGATTGTATTACAAATTTACTGCCTGACAAGTCCCATTTTTCACCTCTAACTCTAGTCATACAGGATACATTTAATTATTCCTAATTTGATATGAAGTCAGCGTACACCGAAGATTCATCAAGCACTGAAGATTTCCGTCATGTATTATAATCTCTGTTTCAAAACGTACCATCTTTCTCGTCGAAGCGAGGGTCATACAAGGATTAGGCCGGTATTTTTGAAGAAAAAAAGACTCGATTCGAGGAAGTGTGAAAGTTGCTAATTATTCGGCGGGATTATCCGGCGGGATTTTTGAGGACGCCTAATTCTATTAGGGCGTTGTAAGCGGCTTTTTGCTCGGCTTCCTTTTTGTTCGAACCCCAGGCGCTTGGAAAATGGCGGTCGGAGATAACCACCTCCAGCTCGAAACATTTGTTGTGGTCGGGCCCTTTTTCGTCGAGCAGCATGTAAGAAGGCGTGGCAGTAAACTGCTCCTGGGAATGCTGCTGGAGCAGGGACTTGTAGTTGCCCTGAGCCTGCTCGGCGTCGGACTGCTCAATCAACGAGCCGAAGATTCTCAAGATGAATTCTCGTGCGGCGTCAAATCCGCCGTCGATATATATCGCGGCAATAACAGTCTCCAAAACGCCCGCCGCCAGGGAGCCCGAAAGGGCACGATTCGAGACCATGCCCTTGCCGACTTTCAGGAATTTTTGCAGGCCGAGCTGCCCGGAGATTTGAGCACAGGTCTCGCGAGAGACAAGCTTGCTCTTTATTTTTGTTAAATCACCCTCAAGATAATCCGTGAAATTCTCGAAGAGTGCCTGACAAATAACCACGGCTAAAACGGCGTCGCCGAGAAACTCAAGCCTTTCGTTGCTTGAAAGGCGTTCGTCAACCGCAGAGGAATGAGTGAATGCTTTGACTAAAAGACCTTTGTCAGAAAATTTATAACCTATTGTCTGCTCAATTTGCCGCAGAATCGCTTTATCCATATTAACTAACCATCTGCAAACTTGCCAGGGCAACGAATTTGTCGTCGGCAAACTCAAAAATTCCGTCAAGACCTGTTACCGTAAAAATACCTCTGGTCGCCGCGGCCACACTGCAGAAAACGAGCCTATGCCCGCAATCAGACAGCAGCTTCCGCANNCTTCAGGAGCTTCGATATACTGGAAGATGTGATGATATCGACGCTCGAAAAGTCGACAACTACCTCGCAATCGCCCCTATCGCGGACGGTTTCGGTGACCGCCTTGAGCTCATCTCCCATTTCCGGCTCCTGGGGCAAGTCCACAAGAATAATATCTTCAGACCAATCTTGAATCCCCATTACATTCTCCTTTATCTAAAAATACATAAGTCTATTCGTATTTTATCGGCATAAGTCCAGGCCAAGTTGAGCAAGAAACAAAGGCCGACAATATTTTGTAACCAAACGGCCCCGCCGGACGCTTCGGCAGGGA
>DQCG01000381.1:0-10696 GCA_003533825.1 Phycisphaerales bacterium | reverse complement strand
ACACGCATCTGAACGTGTATCATATAGATGATTTTTACCGACAGCATAACGGTTGTCAGCTCGACCATCAGGAGCCGCAATTGCTCACCGGAAAAGATGGAAACCACGGCGGCCACTACAATAATGACAATAAATAAGGCATTAATCAATTTCGTGCGAAATTTCGGCACGCCCCCGATCTTGCCTACAATGGCTCTGACCCGTTCCTTTTCCAGCTCGAAATGTTCCAGCGCCTGCTTAAGATCGCTTATCTCATCCTCAGTCTTCTCGTATTTGTGTTTCATAAGTACTCCTTACGCCAAAACGGTTACTATTCGGACTTGACGAGGTATCTCTCCAGCCCTTGCGAGTTACGCCGTCGAGTTTTACTTCTAACAAGAGTTTTGCAAAAGTTCAGTTCTAATATAATAATCAATCTATTCAGTGGATACAAACAGTTGAGGCCATCTAAAGTTGCGCGAATCGACCGATGATACCCACAGCTACCCACCTAAAATTTTTATTGACACACTCGAATATCTTTGGCAGAATTACGAAAGTTTGTTATCGGAACATTTAGACACAGACATAAATGAAAAAGGTATTTGATGCAAGAATAGTCTCCGGATAGCCTTTTGGTTTTACAAAGTTCCAGCAGCTTTCTCTCCGTTCAGCCACTCCCAGATAGATTTTTCTACGGCATAAAATCGCATGGTTACACGGGAAACTGCCGGTCATTTAGTAATAAGAGTATGCCTAACTTCGATTTTGCAAAAGTTCATTTAATAAGAAAGAACGATTTGTACAGCAATATTTGCTTTAAAATTTCCAGAATTTACTGTAAAATCCGGGAGATTTGACTAAACTTGGGGCGACCCGGCGATTTGGCCGGACAGAATCACGTAGAATTTCGAAAAAATACCGAATAAGGAGTAATGTAGCATGACTAAAACGATGCAAGCAGAAACAGGCAATAAAAAAGGCAAGCCGGCAAGGGCTGCCGGATATTTGGAGCGCGGCTGGGTCATTGCGAACCATAAGCTGGTTTCGTTCCACGCGGCGTTTATTTCGTCGGTGCTGAGTCTTCCCGCGGCGGCACTGGCAATTGCTGCGGCCGACCCGGAAGCAAATATCAAGCTCGAAGTACTGAAATTCATGTTTTTAAGCTGGGAAACGGTTGTATCCGTAATAATTCTTTACCTGTCCTGGCATATCGGCATCGCCATTCACGAGATGGGGCACTTTTTAACCGCCGTGAAGCTCACAGCGTTGAATCAGGACTCCCAGGAAAAAGCCGACGCAGTCATCGAGGGTGGCGGCGGCAAATTCGGCTGGTACGCCCAGATGTTCCTGATGATTCCATGGGGCAAGTTCTACGGCGTCAAAAAGGAAAACGGCAACTTCGCCCCCGATGCCCCGTACAACCTGGCCGTGGCGGCATCGGCGCCGATCTGGAGCCAGTGGCTCGCCACGATATTCCTGCCGATTGCCGGCTTCTTCATCCTCGTGGGACTGTCCGCGGGGCAGGACTGGATGATCTACGTCGGCCGGTTCTTCCTGGCGCCGGGCTGTGTCGGTCTGCTCGACCGGCTGCTGGCCGACTCCGGCAAGCTGCGCGAGTTCCGTACCAGAGAGAAGATCGCCGCCGAGCAGGCGGCCAGGGCGGCTGCGTCCGCCTCAAAGGAGAGCTGGATGGTTCAGGTCGTCCAGGTCAAGAAGAGACTGCTCACAACGCGAATGCAGTCGGTCACGCTGAGAGATGGAAGCAAGGTCGCGGCCCCGTGGCAGTTCCGTAACTGTGCGATGGGCGGTCGGCACACCGAGAAAGAGTATCCCGAAAGCAATATCTCCATGCAGGAGAGCATGTTCATGCCGCTCTCGCCCAAGGCCTACGAAGATGCCCAGGAAATGACGGTTAAGCTCCAATACCGGCTCAAGGAAATCATCGAGGCCGCTCCGGGCGCCAAGGTTATGGGCGTGGGTCTTGAAGGCGGAATCGCGCCTTATATCGACAAGGAACCGCAGGACAAGGTTCCTGAGCAACGAATGTGGCGGATGATGAAGCAGGCAATTCTGGACTGCGAGTACGTGCCTGGCGTGGACGTCGCCATCGCCTTAGATCCCGCGGCCTCGGAACTCGAGAACTTATACCGCGAAGAAACCGGCCAGAAAGACTCGGTTGGCATGTATCGTTTCTGGCGCGACAAGAGCAAACTCGATATGAGCCGGGATGAAATTCTCGAACTCTACAAGCAGACCATGGAAGAGGACATCCCCGTCCTCTCGATTGAGGATGGCTTCGGCGAGCGGGATCATACAGGCTGGCAGAACCTGATGAAAGAGCTGGGAGATAAGGTGTTCGTCATTGGCGACGACCTGGTCACGACCAAGGACACGAACATCGAATCCTGTGCCAAGAACGGCGAGATCAACGCAACCCTAATCAAGGCCAACCAGATCGGAACTCTTACCGAAACAGTGCTGGCCATGCTGACCTCGCTGGCCTACGGAGCGGACCTCGTCGTTTCACACCGGTCCAAGTCGCCCAACGACCCGTTCGAAGCGGAAATCGGTACGGCGATGAACGCCCTGGGTGTCAAGTGCGGCGGCGGTGCCAACACCGAGCGGCTCCAGAAGTATGGCCGCGTTATGGAGATTATCGCGCTGGCCAAGGCCGCCCAGAGAGAAACCACCGCGGCCGAGCGTAAGGAGGTCGAAGATAACGTTAAGGAACTCGTTCGCATACTCACGGGCAAAGAGGATGTCTCCGTAATGCCCGATGCGGGCGAACTGGATATCGCGGCTCTGCTGATGAAAATGCTCGCCGTCGAGGCGGTCAGTGGCACCGAAGAGGCGACCAACGCCGGCATTCCTTCTGCGGCAGCGACCCTCTTCTTAGGCAAAACCGGGATCGTCCGCTTCAAAGGCTCGACGCCACTCGGCACCAGCGCCGGCGAGGACGAGGCGATCCACTATGTGGACAGCATCATCGAGCCTTCCGATACAACCAAGAAATATGCCGATCTGTTCAGGGAACCCGGTGATGGTACGCTGCGGTTCAAGAAGGATGTGAAAGCCGACGATATCCGGGCCAAGAACGATGAAAAGCTCATGGCCCTCTGGAAGAAATCCAGACGCTACGACGGCATGGGCTGTATGGATGCCGTCCAGCATATCGAAAGCGTTCTGGCTAAGGCGTTTATCGGCAGGAAACTGGGCAATCTTGGGAGCGTGCTGGAGATCGACAAGGAACTGCTGGGCCTGGAACTGGAGCAGGCGATTCTCGCGGGGCGGATTTCCAAGAACGCACCGACCGAGGAGAAGATCCACACCATGCAGAGAAAGGGCATTCTCGGTATGAACGCCATCCTGTCCATGTCGCTGGCGCTGGGCCGCGCCGTTGCGGCCGCCGACGGCAGGGAACTCTGGCAACTCCTCCGCGACATAGCCGGGGAGGCTATGGCCAAGTTCGTCGATGCCAACACCAAGGGCAAAAAGAAGAGCCTGGCGGCCCTCAAGACGACCGATTTCGACGAGCTGCAAACCATCTTCCGCGAAGCTTCGGCAGCGGCCATCAAGGAAGACAAGGATATTTACGAGCTGCTCAGAGCACAGTTGCCCGTCTATCCGGTGTAACAAAAAAGAAAATAACGATTAACAAATATCGAATGCCGAATTAGGGGCAAGCCTGTGAGCTTGCCCCTGTTTTTTTTCTCTCACAGCTTTCGGTCTAATTTGCGGTAGCTTATGGCTTCTGTTTTGCCTTCTGCTCTTCTGCCGCCTTGGTCAGTATCGCAACAATCTCAACGCGATTCCTTTGTTTAGCCAAATCTAAAGGAATTCTACCCCGGTTATCTTTAGAGGTACATAATGACAAAGACAAAAAAGAAAACAAGTAGAGCAGTGTATTGGCAGAAGCATATAACTTCTCCCCAAAAAGAGTCGACCAGTTAGAGTAAAAGTAAAGCTTTAAATTGCTACTCATAGTCTGTCGACTTATGTTGACTTTATAGTATTCTTTGTGTTCATGAATCCTAGGGAAAAACTTGGAGCCAACATTCGAATGAAGCGAGAAGAACTGGGATATTCCCAGGAAAGGCTTGCGACCGCTTCAGGTATCCACCGTACATATATGGGCAGTGTCGAACGGGGAGAGAGAAATATCGGTCTCGAAAATATTTTAGCAATATCAAAAGCTCTGGGGTGCAGTGCGTCCGAATTGCTGAAGGGAGTATCATGAACTTCGTCGACTCCCCAAATGCTCAGATTAATCTTGATTCAGGGGTGTTCTGCAGAGAAGAAATTAGTTCCCGTTCAAAGTACTCTGATCTTGCTGAAAGACGTTGTCATCTTCCTATGAATCATAAAGGGAAATGTGCCGAACTACCATTCCTACATCATCTCGGACAAGTCGCACCAAAAGTCGCTAAGAAAATTGAACGTGATTCAATCATGACTACAGGTGCTTCTTGGAAGAGCAAGGAAGCAGGGCCGAATAGAATACTCCGATGGGTAATGCTTGAGTCCGATGATAAGCTTTCCACCTTTGGAATACATATGTCACGTTTGAAACCACAGGTGGTAGCAAAGCTTAGAGAAAAGGCAGCCGATTATGACTCCTGCATAAGAGTAGCTATGTGGCTAACCTACGAAATATATAAAATGCCGGACTCACCTGACGTTCCCAAACATATACGCGATTACCTTGAACCTCTGTTCGGCAGTATAGTACCTAATTCCACGACATGTACGATCTGTCGCTTGCCCCTTTCATTTTCTCTTTTCGCTGCGGCTCGCAGAGGTAAGGCAGAGATTGAGACTTGCCATAAAGATCCTCGATTGCACCAACCTGATAATGTTGGGTTTGCACATCGAGCATGTAATATTGCTCAAGGCCCAAAGACACTTAATGAGTTCTATGATTGGATTGAACAGATTCTGCGTCGTGCTCGTCCCGGAGTATTTTCTTAGAGTTCCGGTTCTGCAACTTGAAAACGCCTTAGTTTCACTAATGATTTGGCTCTCCTCCTTATTGCCTCTTCAAAATCGCTAATTTGAGCCACGAGTTGTCTGTTTTTGCGGTTTACGAGAGGCAATGTTAACTCACCTAATCGCTTTCCAATTGAACCCAGCGTGCTCTGAATAAAAACGAGGTTGCGTATTTCTATTAGGACCTCGGGCCTACTGAGTATATACAAAAACTCGTAGGGCGTGAATATATCACTCGAGGATAATGTCAAGATGCGGAAATGACTCTGGATAATGCAGAGACAGTCGTCATCATGTAACATCGCGGTTCTTCCGATACGATATCTGCCATCTACCACGAGAAGAATGTCATGAGGTTTTAATTCTTGTGAGTCGCGGTATTGATTAAATATTTCCTTGGAGACACCGTTTGTCGGGTTTAGAGAAATCTCCCAGTTATTTATATCCGACGTTCTAACAAATGGTATATTGCCGCTCCCATAAGCGTCTGCGCCTACCTCATTGCCTTTTCTCACCAACAGTAACTCATCTTTGACAAGTTCTCTAAAAAGAACGGTCTCGGATCGCCAACTCTTAGCTAGCGATTTGGAGAGATTATGCGTCTTACCATAATAATATCGTGGCACGATATAGTAAGGATCTGAGATGTATGCAGTAGTCCACCATTCTGTATCCGATTCAGAGTAAGTTCTACGAATTTGTTCAAAGTCATTTGTGACATTATTACCATTTATCGTAATTGTCCGACCTCTACGGTCATGACCACAATGTTTAGCGACTGCAATACTCACTCTACGATCTGTAGTTACTCCTTCATTCTTTCTAATAAACACAACGTTGGTCTTAGTATCTGTACCTGGCTGAAAAGTAGTACGTGGGCAGTCAATCAGGACTTCCACGGTCCCGTTTTGACGAACGAAATCCCATACATATCCTGTCTTTCGGTTGCCAAATACTCCTTCAGGAAGAACTATCCCGAGGAGACCGCCTGGTCTCAAGAGCTTAAGGCATATTTCAAGGAATAGAATCTGTGGATCTTGCATTACGCGTGTGTGTTCCTGCTGGTGCCAGTTTCCTTCAGAGCTTGAAAGTGCCCAGGAATGGCCCAACGCAAATTGCTGCAATAAGGAATTGTCTCGTACTCCGATCTTTGCTCCGAAAGGGGGATTCGTAAGTACAACATCTGCGTTGAATGGCGAATTATCACTGTTCCTTTGTAGCTTTGTTAACTCGAAAGAATTAGCGCATATCACTTTAGCCAATCCATCCGTTGCAATGTCTGACATTGCACCGCCTAAGCGTTGTAGATCTCGGTCTTTCTCAATGCCCAGTAGAGGCCCCCATTTCCTAATTCGGGGATATTGACATTTTCTATAAATATGGGTCTCAATAAGAAAGCCTCCTGTTCCAGCAGCCGGATCGACAATTTTGTCTTTCGGCTTGGGATCAGCAATTTCTATCATCGTCCGTACGAGCTCCCTTGGCGTAAAAAACTGACCACGATCACCTCTGAGTCGTGGACCTATGAGCGACTGAAAAGCATCTCCAAGTATGGTTGCTGGGCAACGACTCAAGTCTATCTTCTCTAGATCAGATAAGCATTTGCGTATAGTCTGATCAGTAATTGTGAACTTTTCCCCAGAATCCTTCAAATCAGGAAATCGGTGTTCAAGAGGAGGAATAAGTACATTATTTGCTGAAGAAGTTGATTTGATAAATTCATTAATATCTACTCCCAGCTCGTCTCGGTCAGCCATGACCTTGACAAGAAGTAGTTTGGCCATGTTCTCAAAAATACGCTCCGCTCGGCTTGCGTTACTATTGCTGTAGAGGTCATAATAGAGTTGACGAAAAACCTCTTGATAGTTTGAGAGAGAGCCGGTTTTCGACTCTACCTTTTCAAAAAGTGTGGGCGTCCTTGGCATTGTTCGCTCCAATTCTTAGATGATTTTAAGTAGCTTACCACATCGTGAAACATTGTACTTTCCTAGTGAGTCGAAGTCAAACCTCTTTTACAGTTTTCTGTCCAGCTTACGGTAGCTGATTGCTTCTGCGATATGTTCGGCGGCGATGTTTTGGACGCTGGCTAAATCCGCTATTGTGCGGGCAAGCTTGCAGATTTTGTCGTGGGCGCGGGCGCTGAGGCCGAATTCGTGCATTGCCTGCTTCAGGAGCATTTCGCCGGTCGAATCGAGCTTACAGAACTTCTCGACCTGTTTGTGGCTCATTCTGGAGTTGGAGTGAATCTTTCCATCTCCGAAGCGCCCGGTCTGGACAGCCGCGGCCCGGACGACGTCGGCACGCATTACAGCCGAGTCGAGCTGGCCCGATTTCGAGCGCAGCTTCCGGAAACTTATCGCGGGCACGTCGATGTGAATATCAATCCTGTCCACTAAAGGACCTGAGACCTTCGAGAAATATCGCCTGATCTGGCCCGGCGTGCATTTGCACCGCCTGACATCGCTGCCGAAATAGCCACAGGGACACGGATTCATCGCCGCAACGAGCATGAACTGGGCGGGAAACCGGACCGTCTTTTTCGCGCGCGAGACTATGACGAAACCGTCCTCCAGCGGCTGGCGAATCATTTCCAGGACGTGCCGCGGAAATTCAACGAATTCATCGAGAAACAATATTCCGAAATGAGCCAGGGACAACTCTCCCGGCCGGGGTGCTGTTCCGCCGCCCACCAGGGCCGGGCCGCTCGCCGAATGGTGCGGCATTCGCACCGGGCGAGTCGCCAGCAATGCCCTGTTCTTACCCAGAAGCCCCACCGAGGAATACACACGCGTGGTTTCGAGCGACTGTTCCAAACTTAGCGGCGGCAGAATCGTCGCCAGTCTTTGCGAGAGCATGGTCTTTCCCGCTCCAGGCGGGCCTATCATCATAATGTTGTGCCCGCCGGCGGCGGCGATGGTCAGCGCCCGCTTGACGCTTTCCTGGCCCTTTACATCCGCAAAATCGACGTCATAGTTTGCCGAAACGTTAAAAAGCTCGTCTATATCGATATTCGTCGTCTCCAGCGGCAACTGGCCGGAAAGAAATCCGACCGCCTGGGCAAGCGAGCCGACGGCAAAGACTTCGATGTCCTGAACGACCGCCGCTTCCTGAGCGTTATCCAGGGGCACGATCATCCGGCTGAAACCTTCGGCAGCGGCGCTCATCGCCATACTCAATACGCCGTTGACCGGCCTGACCCTGCCGTCCAGGGCCAGTTCCCCGACGATAATCGTGTCACTCAGAATCGAGCTGTCCAGGACCTTCTGGCCGGCGAGCATGCCCAGCGCAATGGGCAAATCGAATGCCGGCCCGGCCTTTTTCACATCCGCCGGCGCCAGATTGATCAGCGACTGGGTCTTCGGATGCCTGTAGCCGCTGTTGACGATTGCGCTTCTGACCCGCTCGGTACTCTCCTTCACGGCGGCGTCCGGCAGGCCGACGATGATGGACTTTTCAAAGCCGCCCCGGCCGACGTCGACTTCAACCTCGCAAATCACTCCCTCAATTCCGTCAAGCGTCACACTGTGCAGTCTGGCTAACATTTGTTATTTACTATTTCCGATTTATTATTTACTATTGTCAATAATACAACCTGAATGGACAATAGTCAAAGGAGCAAAAAAATATGCCAACTGTTAAAGATGTAATTGTCAAGAAGCCGTCGGACGAAGAAGCGGCCGTCTGCAAGGCCTGGCCGATATGGAAGTGCGAGCCGAGCATTTTCGACTGGGCATATACGGAAAAAGAGACCTGCCTTCTGATAGAAGGTAAAGTAACTGTCACGGACGGCACAGATTCGGTTAGTTTTGGCCCCGGCGACCTGGTGGTCTTCCCCGAGGACCTCGAATGCACCTGGCAGGTCACCGAGCCGGTCAAAAAATACTATAACTTCGGCTGATAAAAAACACTCAGTTATCGATCGGTGGGCCAAGGCCCGCCCTACCTGTCCCTCCCTGGATGTTGGTTGGGATGTTGACCATATGCTTCATCAACCGTGGTTATAGACAAAGTAAACGCCCATCCAATCATCCCGTATTTCGCCGATGCAGATGTCTATTGTCCGGCTCCAGGCAGGTCCCAAACTCTCTATAATCTTCTGGGCGTACTGACGCTTCTGGAGTATCAAAGGCTTCCACCAAGCTATGCTTTCGCCCGTTCGCTCCAGGTATTTTTCTATGTTAAACCTGGAGCCGGAATCCTGCCCGAGTTCGAATGCATTGGGCAGATAATCAGATGAGTTCAACAGACCCGGGAAGTCTGTCTTCTCAGAGAGTTTTTCACAGCTTTTACCAACCGGCGGCCTGCAAGCGCTTTTTCAATCGATAAAGTAAGTACCTTGGGGGCCATGAAGGAATCCGCCCGCGTTCAATTTTTACGGTGACCCACCCGTCTCTACGCTCGCGCCTGTAAGCCCCGGCAATCGAGGATTCCGGTAGTTGCTCACTCGGAGGCCCAACAAATCTTTGTCTGTCAAAGATAACGACCGTCTTGCCCAAATTAACCTCGTTGAGCAAGTAAATTCGGTGTTTATACCCTTCTATTGAGTGGGTGCGCGCTCTAAAACCAAGGGCCAAAAGCTCGGCGTCGGCAGCTTTGCAGACATCGCTAAAGTCCGCTTCGAAAGAATACCATTGAATCCAAGAATAGTAATCATGAATTGATGAGAACAGCGACTTGCGAGGATCATGCTCGACGCGGGCTACCACGGCTCGGCCTTTCAAAAAATCGAACGACATCAACGGCGGCGTTCTAAGCGACGAAATCCACAGCCCAAGCAGAGCGAGCCCAACAACGAAGACCGCCAGAAATATCCCAATCGAAGATATTTTCAAGGACCTTTTCATGTCTTTGCCCAAGGTGGGGCGAGCCCCACACTACCCAATCGTCATTCCCGCGGAAGCGGGAACCCATTATGCTCATTACGTTCCTAGATCCCTGCTTTCGCAGGGATGACAGAGCGATTGGTCAGTTTGATTAAACAACAAACTCTTCCGGCTTAAACTTTAGCTTTCTGCCGGCCTGGACCGCTTCATCGATTTTTAATACGGCCACCGCCGTTTTATAGCCGACCTCAACAGGACAATTGAGCTCGGCTTTGCCGCGAATTGCGTCAAAGAAATTTTCCAGGTGCGGCTGATGATACGGCTTGTTCATTTTCACCGGCAGCTTGAGATCGCGCAGCCTCCACCCCGGCGGAGTCTCTTTCACAACGAGCAACTCTGCAAGCCGGTCGACCGTGAGCTCATCTATTCTCTGCTTTATTTCAGGGCAAATTAACCGGCCGTCTTTTACAAATCCGACCCAGTCCATGAGATCGGAATTCATCAGCTCAGGATCGAACATTTCTCGATAAGCAGCCTCTGATATTACCAATGTCGCCCGATCACCCAGGAATTTTTCGAAGTACCCGTCGCTTCTATTGCTGCTCAGTGTCTGGTAGTATGCGCTAACCGGTCCCGACGCGGTTTCATATTCGTAAAAAGCCATCACGGTATCGTACCATTGGTGAGTTTCCTTATCGAGGTAGCTGGTGCGCCCGCCGGCCATGACCGAACTGGGATTCGCNNGTGACCCACGATCGACAACGGGGCCGCCTCCCAGCCCCCGATACCATCGCCAGTTCCGGAATTTTGCCATCGACTCGTAGCCGTATCTTTCAAGGGTAGGCCGGTCAAGGGCAGCTCTTTGCGGCCAGCCCAGAGGTCCGGTTACCACCCGGTTCCACTGG
>DQCG01000132.1:12411-13802 GCA_003533825.1 Phycisphaerales bacterium | reverse complement strand
TCCGGCGACGGGCATCTGATGAGCAGTAAAAACGCCAAACGCCGAAGGCGCGTTAGCAGTTCGACTATTATGACAAATAAAATGGCCAATACAGCCAAGATTAAACTTTGCAAATAGATACCGTGAGAACATATTCAATAGAATATAGTCAATAAACAATTATACAGGCCTGCTTCTCGGCTCTCATTCAGCTGCCGCCAGTGGGCCTAAAGAATCAATAAATTTCAAAGGAAAGCTGAAATGCCAAGAGTTAGAAAAGGCGCCGCAAGACACCAGGCAAAAAAACGAGTCCTCAAAGCAGTAAAAGGCCATCGCGGTTCCGCCGGCCGGCTGTATAGGCTGGCCAAGGAAGCCGGTGTCCGGGCGGCAGTAAATGCCCGAATCGACCGAAAACGTCGAAAACGCGATTTCCGGGGCCTGTGGATTACCCGATTGAGCGCAGCATGCCGGCAGCGGGGTATAAGATACAGCCAGTTCATCAGCGGTTGTAAAAAGGCTAAAATTGCCCTGAATCGGAAAATGCTGAGCGAAATTGCCATTGATGATCCGAAGGCCTTCGATGCTATCGTCGAAGCTGCCAATGCCGCGGCAAAATCGTAAATCGTAACAAGGCCCTCGTTTTACGAGCTGCAATATACGACGCACGAAAAAATGCTTGAGCAATTTGAAAAAACAGGCGAAGAAGCCCTTGCTGAGCTGCAAAAGGTTACCGACCTTGCCGCTCTGGAAGAATTCCGAATAAAATATCTGGGACGCAAAGGGCAGGTTACCCAGATGCTAAGCCAGATAGGGAAGTTCCCGCCCGAGGAGAAGCCCAAGGCCGGCCAGCTTGCGAATAAGGTCAAGAAAGAAGTCACCAAAGCATTCGAAGAGGCGAAAAACGCTCTTCAGTCGCAGCAGGCCAGGCCAAAGGAGCTGGTAGATGTTACTCTGCCGGGCATACCCGTTGGGATCGGCAAAACGCACGTCATTACGCAGACGTTAGATGAGCTGCTTGAGATATTCGGCAGAATGGGCTTTGACGTCGCTTACGGCCCCGAGGTCGAGGACGATTGGCACAATTTCATCGCACTGAACATCGGCCCCGAACATCCGGCGAGGGACCCTTCGGATAACTTTTATGTTTCTGATGAGACCCTGTTGCGGAGTCAGACTTCGACGATCCAGATTCGCGTGATGGAAAGTACGAAGCCGCCCATTCGAGTCGTCGCGCCGGGGCGGGTATATCGCCCGGACACCGTCGATGCAACGCACATGTATATGTTCCATCAGCTCGAGGCCCTCGTGGTTGACGAGGATATCAGCATGGTGGATATGAAGACCACCATCGAGCAGTTTATCCATACCTTTTTCGGCCCGGATACGAAATGGCGATTCCGGCCGAGCTTCTT
>DQCG01000132.1:2662-12232 GCA_003533825.1 Phycisphaerales bacterium | reverse complement strand
ATCCGCCTGCTCTTCGAAAACGACCTGCGATTCCTCGATCAGTTTTAAGGTAATAAAGAGCTATATCCGGAAGGATAATGTTCCATGATAACAAAAGAAGAAATCCTTCGGACTCTTGCCAAAGATAAATCCGAGTTGCAGAAACAATTTAAGGTTCGCAAGTTGGCATTATTCGGCTCTTATGCGAGAGGAGAGCAACGGGTTGACAGCGATGTGGATATACTCGTCGAGGTTGACCCTTCGATAGGTCTGGAGTTTGTAACGTTGGCGCAGAGAATCGAGAAATTGCTTGGAGTCAATGTTGACCTTGTCTCAAGTAGGGCGGTCAAATCCAAAGCGATGGAATTCATCAAGTCGGAACTGATTTATGTCTAAAAAAGACCCACAGATTTATTCCTGAACGACATCCGTGAATCCATTGACAGAATTGGAGAATACACCGGCGAAATGTCACTTGAAGATTTTTCAAAAGACCAGAAATCCATCGATGCTGTAGCAAGGAACCTTGAAATTATGGGTGAGGCCGCAAATCGACTACCGGATGAATTCAAGGAAAGCCATTCAGAGATAGAATGGTATAAGATCGTCGGGCTTCGGCACCGGATTGTTCATGAATATTTCGGCGTTGATCTTGAGATTATCTGGCGAATCCTGCAGAAGGATTTGCCTGAATTGCAACAATCTTTATCTCGAATATAAGAGCAGCTTAGGTTTCAAGATTGCAGCATGAAAAAGAACTAATAATTCTTCCTATGGGGGATAAGAATCGCGTATTAGTTTTTACCTAACTTTATGAAACAAGGATAGGTAGAATTATTTGACCGAATCATCGGGAGGCAGGCCGAGTTTTTTGTATAGGTTGCGTCGGCCGGCCTTGTCACCGTCGAGAATCGCTTTGGCGTATTCGGCTACTTCCTTGGCGTGTGCTCGCGGGACTACGATTACGCCGTCGCCGTCGGCAACGATGACGTCGCCAGGCTCGACCAGGACGCCGCCGCAGACGATAGGGCGGTTTACCGATTCGATTTCGTTTCGGCCAGGCCGAATACCCCTGCCCGGCTTTCTGAAGTATAGCGGGACCTTTTCGGTTATAATCTCGTCGGTGTCGCGGGCGGTGGCGTTGGTGACCACGCCGACGCATCCGTGGACCTGCCAGCCCATGATGTTGTTCGAGCCGATGGAGCCTACGTCAGAATCCGGGGCATCGTCGATAACCAGTGCCGTGCCCTTGCGGATTAGCGGCACGAATGGCTCGCTGGATAGCTGGTTGTACCACTGGCCGACCCAGCGGTCGAACGGCCCGGTTTCCATAGCAGATGCCGGCGGCTTGTTGGTCGGGACGTAGCGGACAGTCACGGCGATGCCGATAAAGCGGTGTTTATAATGCACCGTGTCTTTCCATAAGGCGTGGATTTCCGGTGACATCAGGCCGGTATTGGTAAGCCCTACTTTGTCCATCCCATCGGAAACGTCGGCGACACGCAAGCTTTCGAAGAATTTGAGGATTTGCTCATCGTCTTGAACGCTGTAGACTTTAGTTGGAATGTAATTTTTGCCGGCCCTCAAATCCTGGGTACTCGGCCCGGCGTTCTGGTTAGCTAATGCCGGCCTGGAATAAGAGCCTGAAAAAACCAGCGAGAATCCCAATGCCGCGATCAAAATCAGTACGATTGCCACGATTGTTGTTTTTGAGCTTCTTGTGTGCATTTTCTTGTCTCCCAAATTTGCGAATGTTCAAACCAGCTTGTTTTTATGGTCGATACAATATTAGAACGTTAATAATATATGCTCTTGCCGCTCCGGTACAAGGCAAAAAGGGAAGCTCTTGATTATTTCGAGATATTAAGATAGGTTGGCACGGCATGGAAAACCGGATTACGAAGTAAAAGCGATGATTGAAATAACTGGTGACACATTTATCAATAACGATGAGCTTGTATTCAAAGCCTCCCGGAGCAGCGGGCCGGGGGGGCAGAATATCAACAAGGTCAATACCCGGGTAACGCTTTTCTTCGATGTGGCTAACTGCCCGAGTCTCTCCGATTGGCAAAAGCAGAGGATACTCGCCCGCCTGGCGACGCGGACCGACAAGAATGGCGTACTGAGAGTTGTCTCGCAAAAGTTCAGAACTCAAAGGGCAAATCGCAATGCTGCCGTCGAGCGATTGCAGCAGTTACTCACCGATGCTCTGAAAACCCGGCCCATACGGAAAAAGAGTAAGATCTCGTATGCAGCGAAGCAGCGGCGGTTGGAGCAAAAGAGGCGGCGGAGCCTGTTAAAGCAACAGAGGGCAAAAAAGAATCCGGCAGGAGATTTCGCAGATTAGAGCAGCAAGAAGAGGGTAGACGTTATCGGCGTTTTCGACCTCGGGCCAGTAAAAAGACCACGACCGCGGTAATAATTATGAGTACCAGAACTTCATTTTGCCCCAATAAAACACCAAGCATCGCTACTTGCTTCCTAACTTATTTGACCTTGTTTTGGTCGGTTTTAAATTATCAATCGTCTCGGTTGACGATGATATTTTCAGTCTTTTTCGTGGAAAAGCAAGGGAATATTTCACATCGAGAGGCCTTTTGAGGCTTTCTGGAATAAATCTGGCGGAAAGATGTAATTTTTTATAGATTAAAGTTCGTGCTACTGCGTCATATGAGTAGGTAAGTTGATTCCGAGGCTCTTTAGGCTGAACTTAGATGCTGGATGAAAAGCGTCTAATACAGGAACTCAAGCAAGGCAGCAAAGATGCCCTGCGCCGGATATATATGGAGTACAAAGATAACCTGCTGACGATTGCCGCTTCTATGCTGCACGATACGTACGCCGCAGAGGATGTTCTGCATGATGTCTTTGTTTCATTTGCCGGCGGCATCGGGAGTCTTCAGCTTCGGGGCAGCTTGCGGAACTATTTAATCGCCAGCGTTGTCAACCGCGTACGGGATCAGTTCCGTAAAAAAAAGCATCATCTTGTTGAGCTTGAAGAAGCGGGCCAGTTTGCCGCGGATTCTGATGGCCCCGAGCAATCGGCGGTATTTGGCGAAGAAGCCGGGCGATTGACCGACGCATTGGCCCGGCTGCCGCTGGAGCAGCAGGAGACAATCGTGCTGCATTTGAATGCCGGGATGAAATTTAAGGAAATCGCCCTAATGCAGGGGATCCCGCTGAGCACCGTCCAGGGCAGATACCGTTATGGGCTTGAAAAACTGCGGACAATCTTAAAGGAGAGATGAAAGAATGAATCCTGCCGACAATTTAGAACGTGCAATTGCCGACTTGCACCTGACAACAAAAACTGGGACGGATAAGCACATTCTTGACGATGCGTTCTCGGCACTTCGCGGGGCGGTGCACGTGCAGCAGCCGACGACCGGCACCGGCGTTTGGCGAACGTTTTTAAAGAGCAGAATTGCCGTGCCGGCTGCCGTCGCAGCGATGATTGTGATTTCTTTCGCCTTGTTCTTCAGCACGCTGAGCAAAGATCCTGTCACTGTCGAAGAACTCTGCGGAACGTTCGGCAATGCCGAAAATGTCTGCGTCTCCACGTTTAAGGCCGGCCAGAAAATCCCATATCAGCAAGCCTGGACGTCGCAGAGTATGAAAATGCGACTATTCAAAACCGGAAGCGGCAATCAGGCACAATTCGCTATGTGGGATATTCCGAACGAAGTCAAAATGACGATGTATCTGTCTGCCGTTCAGACACAAGAGCTGACCGAACCGATGCTCGCCGAACTTGAAGAGTCCGTAACCCCGCTTTCCGGCATATTTCCCTTCTCCTATATTAGAGACATTCCCGAGAAGGCTCAATGGAAACGCATCAGCGACCCGGCAGTGACGGCTGCCGTCCCCGGCAGCGAAGTCTATGAGCTGCTCTGGGCACAGCAGGACACGGCATCAGAAGTGGTTTTGTATAGGAGGTGGCGGGTTTTCGTCGATGCCAGGACCAGTCTGCCCAAAAGGGCGGAATTGTATGTCAGGTCTGGGCTCGAGCAGGAGTATAAACTTGAGAGCTTTGTAGTCATTACATATCCCGGCGAGAGCGAGATTCAGGATATTGTTCGAAATATATTCGGTCAGCGCGATAACCGGACGGATGACCCGGGATTTATAGGCACCCCGGGAGTGCGAAGATAAAATCTGAACCGGCAAAGATTCTCCCTGTTGAGGTTGAAAGCCGCCGATGTTTGTGATAAAAAGGGAGGAAAGACTAATTTCAGATCAGGGATGGTCCCTATGGCGGTTCAGTTTATTCTTGGAAGAAGCGGTACGGGAAAGACTCGTTATTGTGTCCGGCAGATTGTCGATGCATTGCTGGAGCAGAGCGAGCAAGAGTTGATTCTGCTGGTTCCCGAGCAGGCGAGCTATCAGGCGGAACGTGCGATCCTGGCCGACGAAAGAATCGCCGGCTATAACAGGCTGCATGTGCTCTCGTTCGACCGGCTGCAATTTTTGCTGCTCGGTAAAAATACGGCCATGCCTAAGCTTTCACGTATCGGCCGGCAAATGATCATCCACCGGCTCCTGCGTGACAATCAGAGTAAATTGCAGCTCTTTGGTGCCGCAGCGGTCCGGCCCGGCCTGTCCCGGCAAATGGCGCAGACGATTACAGAACTGCACCAGTATGCAAAAACCCCCGACGATATTGAGCAGCTAATATGCGAGCTGGCCAAAGACGAGCGTAATCATTTAGCCGTCATGAAGTTTACCGACATCGGCCTGATTTTCAGGGAATACCTTAAGTTCATCGAGGGGGATTTTCTCGATCCGGATGCACAATTGATGCATGCCTGCCGCGCGGTCTCGGCGGCAAATTTCGTCAGAGGTGCGAAGTTATGGGTTGACGGCTTTGCTGGCTTCACGACGGCCGAGCTTGCGATTCTCACTGAATTGCTGAAAGTGGTGGCAGATGCGAAAATCGCGATTTGTCTGGATCCGTCGGATATCGATATTAACAATCCCGCCTCTGGAGGCCTCGATGCGGCCGGTTTGTTCAATCCAACCGAACGGGTATACGGCGATCTCTTCGATATCGTCAAAGAGAGCAAGCTGAAAGTAGCCGGGCCGGTCATCCTTGGTGAGGCGATAAGATTCTCCGGCTGTCCCCGGCTTGCCCACGTAGAACGTAATATTTTCAAGCCGGAAGCTCACAAAATGCCGGCGCCAGACGGCATCAGCGTTATATCGGCGCCGAATGAGCGGGCGGAGGTCCGGTTTGTCGCCGGGCAGATACTCAGGCTGGTGAAGGAGAAAGATTTTCGTTATCGTGACATTGCGGTAATCGCATCGGATATCGGCAGGTATGAACACTACATCAGGGCTTATTTTGACGACTACGGCGTGCCGTTTTTCATCGACAAGCGAAGGCCGCTGAACCACCATCCGGTTGTTCAGCTCGTCTCTTCGGCCCTGCAGGGTGTGATCGGCGGCTTTGCATACGGCGACATATTTGCCTATCTTAAAGCCGACCTCGTGCCCATAGAGCGTTACGATATCGATCTGCTTGAAAATTACTGTCTTGCATTCGGCATATCGGCCCGTGACTGGCAGAGTGACAAGCAGTGGAATTTTGCAGGCAGGGACAATGAGCGGTTCGACGAGGGACGAATTAACGATATTCGCGAGAGAGTAGGCCGGCCCTTGCTGGAGCTTCGGGAAAGCCTGTGCCCGGCAGGCGAGCCATCAAAAAAACTCGGCGCCGAAGAGTTCTCGCGGGCTGTCTTCAATTTTTTTGAGCAGCTTGATGTTAAAGAAACGATCGGCGGTTGGATTAAGCAGGCCAACGAGAAAAAGGACCTTGCCGCTGCCGATGAGCATCGGCAATTTTACAATCAGTTTCTCGATATATTTGACGAGCTTGTCGAAGTTTTCGCCGGACAAACGATGAAGGCGGAGGATTATCTTGCGATTATACAATCGGCTTTTTCCCAGTTGACGCTGGCTTTCATTCCCCCGACTTTGGACCAGGTGCTTGTCGGCTCCATCGAGCGCAGCCGGCATCCCGATTTGAAAGCGGTTTTCCTGGTCGGGGCTACGCAAAGGCAGTTTCCGGTGCCTATTGCTTCGGACAGTATTTTGACCGATGAGGACCGCATCGCCGCCGAGTCGGCGGATTTTGTGCTGGCGGCGGCGTCAAGTCAAATCCTCGCCGAACGACAGTATCTGGCCTACATTGCATTTACCAGGCCTTCGCGATTTCTGTGTGTGACATATCCCTCCATTGACGATAAGGGAGCTGCTGCTGCCCGTTCCCAGTTCGTTGGAGATCTCGAATCGTTGTTTGAGAATCTCAGCGAAGAATCAATCGCGGGCCGGCAGGTCGATGTTGAAAAGGTTCATAACGAGGCCGAGCTTTCGGGGCTGCTATGCAGCGGGCTTGGCAGGGATTATATTTTGCCCGAAGCTTGTGACAACAGCCGATACGGCGAGCTGCTGGATGCGATTTGCTCTGATGAGCAGCTTGCGGAATTGGGTTCGAATATTTACTCTGCGATAAATTACGACAACTGCGCACGGTTGGAGAGCGACGTTGTCGAGAGGCTTTTCGGGCCGCAGATAAAAAGCTCGGCAACGAGGCTGGGGACTTTTGCCGCATGTCCGTATCAGTATTTCGCCCGATACATACTGGAGCTGAAAGAGCGGCAGGAATTCAAGTTCGAGCCGCTGGACCTGGGAAGCTTCTATCATCGCGTTCTGGATGCTTTGCTGAAGCGGCTTAATGCTGAAGGAAAAGACTTTGCGGCGACTGACGATGGCGGGCTTATAAAACTTCTGAGAGAAGAAATCGAAAAGCTCACGAAGAAAGATTCTTTTATATCGAATTTTGTCAGCCGCCGGGGCTATAACGAATTCATCATAAATTCCGCCGGCAGGGCACTCGAAGATTGTGTTTTGGCTATTGCCCGAATGGTGCGGGCGGGAAGTTTCAGACCGAGTCTCTCGGAAGTCTCATTCGGACGGGTTGGGGACGCGAGTGAGACGCTCGGCAATTACGAGATTGTCCTTCCGGATAAGCGAGTGCTGTCGCTGGACGGCAAGATCGACCGGCTTGATTTTGCGGATATTGACGGCGAGAAGGTTGCGCTGGTTTTCGATTATAAGCGCCGGGATACATCCTTTAGCTGGTCGGAGTTCTCCCACGGCCTGGATATGCAGTTGCCGATTTACATGCTGGCAGTTCGTAATGCAGCCGGCCCGGACACGAAAAATGTGGCGGGCGCATTCTATATGCCGATCGAAGTGAGCCCTAGGAAGGCCACGCTCGGCGAGCTGTCAAAGAGAAACGACAAATTTGAATATAAGGCAAAAGGAATTTTTGATGGCGGGTTCTACCGGCAGTTAGATAGCAGGACGGATTCCGGCTGGAGCAGATTTTACAGTTTCCGCATCACCTCAAAAGACCAGCAGTATGGAAATTACGCTATAAGCGGGGCGTTGAAGCCGAACGATTTCGAAGGGCTTCTCCGATTTGCCGAGCAAAAGATGATTCAATTGGCTCAGGAGATTGTCTCAGGAAAAATCGACGTCAGTCCATATCGCTTAGGCCAGGTATCGCCGTGTAGTTATTGTAAATATAAGCCTGTTTGCCGGTTCGATTGGCAGATAAACGACTACAATTTCCTGGAATCGCTGAGTAAGTCCCGGGTTCTTGAAATAGCAGGGGGGATTGATGGCTGAGAAGAGGATTGAATGGACCGAGCAGCAGAAACGGGCGATTGACGCTCGCGGGGCCGATGTTCTGGTTACCGCCTCGGCGGGCACCGGAAAAACCGCCGTGCTGTCGGGCCGGTGTGTCGACATCGTCTCCGACAAATCGATATGCCCCGACGTCTGGAGCATCCTCGTATTGACGTTTACCGAAGCCGCCGCCGAGCAGATGCGCTGCCGCATCGCCGGGCAGTTGAGAGATGCATTTCTCGAAAACCGGGATGCGCATCTTCGCCGCCAGCTTATGCTGCTCCAGGGCGCCGAGATCAGTACGATACATTCGTTTTGCAAGCGGCTGATTACCGAGTATTTCTACAAGCTCGATCTGGATCCGGCTTTCAGCGTCATTGACGCCGACGAACAGAAACTGCTCAAAATGGAGGTCCTCGAAAAGACCATCGACCGGGCCTGGGAGCAAAACGGCATCCGGGATGCACTTGAGAGACTTTTGTATCGGCGGGACCTTCGTACAAATGACGGTTTCCTGTTCAGGATTATTGAGCTGAGCGATTTCCTGGACGGAGTTGTCTCGCGGGAGAGCTGGTACGAAAAAGCATCCCTGCTTGCAGAACTCACCAATCCTTTTACGGCCGACCTCGGTGAAAAACAGAAAAAAAACGTTGCCGCCAAGTTGCAGAGCATTCTCGATCAGCTTAACCACGTCAGGAGACTCTGCGAAAGTGAAGGCGGCGATGTTGGCTGGGATGAGAAACTGCAGGACAGCCACGTTGCGCCTGTCGTAAAATGTATCGAGATGTTGAAAGCCGGCCATTGGGATAAGTGTACCGGGGCGATAAGGAATTTCCAAAAGCCCACAACGCGTAAGGCCAAAGGTCTGCCGGAACCGATTGCCTCACTAATTCAGAGTACGGCCAAAAATGCTGTAGAGGCATTTGCGGAGCTTTCTGAGCTTGCAATCGTAAATCCCGGCTATCTTGACAGACTCGGCGGTTCGGTTGGACCGCAGACGGCCGTGCTTGTTGAGCTTATTAAGAAATTTGATCAGTTGTACGGCCAGGCCAAGCGGGCGGTGAACTGCCTGGATTTTGCCGACCTCGAACATTATGCGCTAAGACTTTTGACAGATGAGGCCTCGTCGGAGGATGAGCCGGCCCCTTCGCAAACGGCATTGTCGCTTCGGCAGAGGTACAAACATATAGCTGTTGACGAATATCAGGATATCAACGCAGTTCAGCAGCGGATACTCGAGATGCTTAGTCCCGGCGGGAATATCCTGGGGGTCGGAGACGGCAAACAAAGCATCTATGCGTTTCGAGGGGCTATGCCGGATATTTTTCTCGAACAGGTAAAGCTGGCTTCGTCCGATCCCGGGAATGCCCTGGTTGGTTTGCGTGTTGATCTCAATGTGAATTTCCGCTCGACGAAAGGGATACTCGATTTCGTAAACGATATATTTTCTCGCATTATGACGGAATCTTTCACTAAGATTGACTACGATGAGTCGTCCAGATTGAAGCCTGCTCCGGCGGATAAATCCAAAGCTCAGGCGCCGGGCGGCGGGAAAAATATTATCGAGTTCCACATACTTGACAAAATCGGCAAGAGCCGGGATTCGCAAAACGAACAGGCAGGAGAATCCGAAGATGAGAATCCGGATATTGTCACTTCCCGCCAGACTCAGGCGGCAATGATAGCCCGGCGTATCAGGCGGATGGTGGGGGTCGATACGGGCAAAGCCGAGTTTCAGGTAAATGACGAACAGCAGGGCACCCTGCGTGACGTCGAGTATCGTGACATTGTCGTCCTGATGCGGTCTTTAGCCAAAAAGGCAAATGATTATGTCGAAATATTCAGGCTGGCAGGTGTGCCCGTGAGCTGCCAGGCTACGGCGGGATATTTCGAGGCTAC
>DQCG01000132.1:0-2520 GCA_003533825.1 Phycisphaerales bacterium | reverse complement strand
GATAAAAATGAACAACAGAACGCAGCAGCGGCACAAAAGCTACTTTGACTGTGTGCTCGAATATTGCCGAGGTGGAGGGGATGCAGAACTGGCTGGCAGGCTCGGGAAGATACTCGCACGGATTGAGCAATGGCGAACGATTGCCCGTCGGGGAAACCTGGCGGACTTGATCTGGCGGATATATCGGGAAACCGACTTTTTATCATTTGTATCCGCTCTGCCGAATGGCCAGGCACGCCGAGCGAATCTCCTCAAGCTCCACGACAGGGCTATTCAGTATGAGGGCTTTGCCAGCAGTGCCGGCGTTCCTTCATTGACGCGATTCGTCGAATTCATCGAAAGACTTCAGGAAGCCGGGCAGGATTGGGCTCCGGCCGAGCCACAGTCTTCGGCGGGCAATGCCGTTCGAATTTTAAGCGTTCATAAAAGTAAGGGGCTTGAGTTTCCGGTCGTCTTTTTAGCCGAGCTGGAAAGCCGGTTCAACAAAAGAGACATCCAGGCGGACTGCCTCGTCGATGCGAATCATACCCTGGGACTGCAAATTATCGACCGGGAGTCGAACGGCAAACTAAGCTCGCTTGCTCATGAAGTAATCGCCGAGGAGAAGCTGTCAGCGACACTGGCCGAAGAGATGCGAATTCTCTATGTAGCGACAACGCGGGCGAAAGAACGGCTTATTCTAACTGCTTCGGAGAAGCAGAAAAAATGCCGGGAGATCATTTCAACTGGTTTCTTTTATGGCGATAAACCCGTTCCCGACTGGCAGCTTCACAACTGCCGGAGTCCGCTGGAATGGATACTTTACGGTCTCTCCGGCCGAAAGATTCTGCATGAAGCGTTTGAAACCGGTTTAGCAGAGCGGGCTGCCAATGACGATTTATTCAGTTTTAAGCTTCATGACCGGTCCGATCTGAAACAACTGGCCGAGTTTATTATCAGGCTGAAAGCCGGCAAGTCAGTTCGACGTTCAGTGACCCCGAAGAAATCACGCCCGAAACGCAAAGAGTCCGAACTGCTTGTGCGAGTAAAGAAATCCTTGGCATGGCGTTATCGCTTTAGCGATGCGCCGTTTCTGCCTGCGAAAAATTCCGTGACGCAACTGACGCACGGCAACGATGAATACATGAAGTTTGATTATTCCGGAGCCCTGGATCGCAGGCCGTGTGCTTTGCCATTAGTCGAGGCTCAGTCCGGCAAGTCTCTTGATGCCCGTCTTATCGGTACGGCCACACACCTTGTCATCTCTCATCTTGATTTAGCCGGGCCAATCACCAGAGAAACGATTGAGAAAACGATAGAAAAGCTTTCGGCGGACGGCGCCATCGCACCAATTGTCGCCGGGCAAATCGACGCCGAATCGATCCTGACATTCTTCGAGCGTGAGCAGGGCAGATTGACACTCGATCCGGTCAATAAAGTCCGGCGTGAATGGCCGTTTACTTTCGCTCTGCCGGCGTCCGGATGGAAGGATTCATCTGACGTAGAGGATACGATTGTCGTTCAGGGAATCATCGATCTGCTGGTTCGTACGGCCCAGGGCCTGGTCATCATAGATTTCAAAACCGACAAGATAACAGCGGGGCAGGCCGAAGAGCGTGCCGGACTGTATCGCCGGCAGTTGGAGCTTTACAGCAGGGCGGCTTGTGCCATCCTGAAAGAAAAGTCCGCCGGAAGGTGGCTGTATTTTTTGACTCCGCGTGTTTCAGTAGAGGTGTAGAAAATTATGGAAGTATCCAGGTTTGGACGGAAGATTGCAGAAACATCGGGCATCGGGCAACTGATGGAAGACCTGGGCATCGCCTATTCGGATGGCCGGAATATCCTGATGCTCGGCGGAGGAAATCCCGCCCATATCCCGGATGTCCAGAAGTACTTTCGAAGCAGTATGGAAAAGCTCCTGCGCGACGGCGACGAATTCGAGCGGGCCATCGGGAATTATGACCCGCCCGGCGGCAACCGGAAATTCGTCGAGGCTGTTTCCACCTTGCTCAGGAGTGAGCTTGGCTGGGACATAGGGCCTGAAAACGTTGCCCTGACAAACGGCAGCCAGACCGCATTTTTCATTCTTTTCAATATGTTTGCTGGCCCTTATGAAAACCGGACTCGCAGGAAAATCCTGTTTCCGCTGGCGCCGGAATATATCGGGTATTGCGATGTCGGTCTGGAAGACGATTTGTTCGTAGCCAATAAGCCTCAGATCGAGTATTTAGACGAGCACGTCTTCAAATATCATGTCGATTTTGACAACATTGACATTACCGACGAGATTGGGGCAATTTGTGTCTCCAGACCGACGAATCCGACAGGCAACGTCCTTACGGATGCCGAAATCGCCAGGCTGAATGAGCTTGCCCTTATTAATGATATTCCCTTGATAATTGACAATGCTTACGGCATGCCTTTTCCAAACATTATTTTCACTGAAGCCAGCGCCGTTTGGAACGAAAATACAATTTTCTGCATGAGCCTTTCCAAGCTCGGTCTGCCGTCACTTCGCACCGGGATCGTTATAGCTAATGA
>DQCG01000694.1 GCA_003533825.1 Phycisphaerales bacterium | reverse complement strand
CTGCAAAGCCGTACCTTCCTGCCCGTGTTGTTCAGGCACGGACAGAAATACAGGTGCCTGGTTTGTGTTATTTACAGTTATGGTTATCGTTTCAGAGCTTGATTTATTTCCATCCGTAACACCAAGCACGATATTTTGATATATTCCGGCCTGGAAAAGACCCGGCGACCATGTAAGTATACCTGCGGCAGGGTCAAACTCGGCGCCGGCCGGGAGATTCGACGCATAATATGTAAGTGCATCACCATCCGGATCATCGGCAGACAATATAACCGACAGCTCCTGAGCTTCGCTGGTGGTTTGATCACCTGCCGGATTAAGCACCGGCGCAGCATTTGTGCCGCGCACTATTATGTTAATTGTTTCCTCGTCGCTTAATACCTCGGCCGGGTCGCCGTTGCCGCTGTCGGTTACGCGGAAAGTAGTAACATGAGTACCGACGTCAACTATACCGGGGCTCCAGCTAAATACCGCCGTGCCGTAAGCCGGACCGGCCGTTAGCGATGCTCCGGCAATAAGGCCGTCTGCATCAAAAGTCAAAGTATCCTCATCAAGATCGCTGACATATATCGTAAATTCCAGCGTTTGCCCTATCACCGCGACTTTGTCGCCGATATAACTCATCCGCGGAGCCTCATTCGGCGACAGAACGCTTACAACAAACGTGTAGTCATCGGAAAGTGCCGCAGAAGGCTGGCCGTTACCGTCATCGGTAGCGGTTATCCTTATTACATAGTCGCCGCGATGGTCGAAATCAGGCTCGAATCGAAGGGATGCCGTGCCGTCGCCGTTATCTGTAAATGTAGCAAAGTCCGGCAGAGCATATCCGGCAATCGCGTTCTCGGCGGTAAGCACCAGCAAGTCGCCATCAGGATCGGTTGCGTTTACAGTTATATCCAGAACTTCACCGCGATTGACCTGCTGATTGGAAATATCCGCTATTTCCGGCGGCCGGTTGAAATTAAGGATAGCGATGGGAACGTCTATAGATGTAAAGAGATTTACTCCCGTTCCATCACCATCGTCGGTAGCGGTAAACGTCACGATATAATCACCGGTCTGGTCGAACGTCGGTATCCATTCGAACATCCATGTCTCAAAGTCAAAAGCGGCCCCCGCCGGCAAGGCGGAAAGACTATACGTCACCGAAGGCAGGCTTCCTTCGAGCGGGGTAAGCGAACCATCCCCCAGACGGTCCTGCGGAATATAAGCCGGATTATCCGGATCGTAGCAAAAGACTCTTTGCCGGATAGTCTGACCTTCATATACCTGCCAGCCGGTCACATCGAAGAATTCCGGCGCCGCATTGACGTTTGTAACAGTTATTTTTATGCTCCCGGTCGAGGAGAGCTCGCCGTCACTGACGGTAAATGGTATTTCATATTCTCCAGCGACAAAATATCCTATAGTCCACCTGAAAAGACCCGTATTGGGATCAAGCACTGCACCTGTCGGAGCGGCGTTGCTTGAGAAAGCAATCTCATGTCCTTCGGGGTCATATCCCGACAATTGCAATCTGACGGTCTGTCCCTCAATGGCGGTTCTGTTGGACGGCACGATTAAGATCGGCGCCTGGTTGGTCGGAGCGATTAAAATGGTTGTCGTCTGTGCGAGCTGGTTAACACCGTCACTTACAATAAACGTAACGTTTTCATACGTTCCGGCGTCTCCGGATCCGGGCACCCACTGAAGTGCATGTGTATTAGTATCGAATACGGCCCCCCGCGGCAGATTATCCGCCCAGAATATCAGTGAATCACCATCCGGGTCCACGGCGGAAACTACAACCTGTAAGGGCTGGCCTTCATAACCGTGATATTCAGCGGCAATAGGATTAAGAACCGGCGGGAGGTTTCCACCATCTACTAAGATCGAATACTCCTGAGTGGCAAATCCGCCCCGCATGTCATATACTCGCAGCACGACCCGAACCTCAGATGGGCTGTCGGATGTAGGCTCCCAGTTGACAAGGCCCGTGTCCGTATTAACGGTCATTCCAGCAGGTGCATCATACAGCAGGTATGTCAACAACAGGCCGTCCGGATCGCTTGCTAATACCTGATATTGATAGGTATGCCCCGCGGTCGCAGTTGTCAAGGGCAGTGAATCGAATACAGGTGCCTGATTAGCAACCGGAAGTGTAAAGATGCCGTGTTCGAAAGTTATGGTCTGGCCGGTCGGATTCTGAATCGCAACCGTATAACCGTTCGTCGACTGGCCCGACTGGAGGATGCCGCCGACCGGCATAGCATCGGTCAGGTCTATCAACCATATTATATCTTCGCCCTGGTAATCGGCATCGAGGGGCCAGCCGTCAAAATACTGGGCTGGATCCAACACAAGCAGTACCGGCAGGACAAGATCATATTCGCTGATATTTGTCACACGAACATTATACGAGACGGTTTGGTTCTGCCGGTCGGAGCGGACTGTTAAGAATTCTATCTCAAGCGATGAAGAGAAATCCGATACGGCGGTAAACTGACTGATACATTCTTCTTTTAGCTCGTCGCCTTCATTATTTTGTATATTAGTCAGGACCTGTATTATGTACTGGTCCGGCATCAGTCCGTCAAAAGCTAAAATGGCCGTTTTCGTCGAGGAATCATAGACCACCGAAAGTATGTCAACAAATCCCACATTCTGACCGAACAGCCGGTAGCTGGACGTATTAAGAACGGAGCCGGGATTGCCCGGATTGCCAAGCAGCATATCCTGATCGAAGGTTACCGTTATCACTCCGCGCGGAAGCGCAACTACACTGTCCGGCGGCGGATTAGTATACAGCACCATCGGGGCAACAGCCGGCTTCAATACATCGACCTGATTCGACTGGCTGAGCAGGACTTTACCGTCGGGAGTAGTAATCACCATATCGCCGCGGCTCCCGCCGGCTGTTACAGATACATGCTGGCCAGTTGCAAGGTCGACCATTATCAACTCGCTGCCGTCGCTGCCTTCCGGTCCGTTATTGTTGGAAATAAACAACAATCCTTCGAGATCGCTGCCGTCATAACCAAACGCCAGTGAATCGACATCCGTATCGAAATACAGCATCAGCTCGGCAACGCCGTCGTCATTGAACCTGACCACATCGCCGCGATTCGGCCAAATAGCAGCCCAAAGCTGCCCACTCGGAGAAAATGCCATATTGCCTACCCGAACGTCGCTGAAATGGGTGAACGTCTCTGTCAATGGATCGAAGATTTCAATAGCAATACTGGATGATATATATATAAGACCTGTGTCGGGATCGACAGCAAGTGTTTGTGTCAGACCGTCAGCGAATTGCCTGAGAATAGCACCGGTATCGGGATCCAGTTGCAGCAACGGCCCACCGCCGGTAGCAGCCCAGAGATTCCCATCGGCGTCCAGGGCCATGTCAAATACAGGATACGGCAGGGATGCAATCGGAACACCAGCTTCGCCGCCGTATTCCGAGAACTTGTAAAGATTGCCGCGTGTCGAACCGCCGCTGATAATGACCGAGCCGTCAGGCATGACAACGATTGCCATCGGGCCGATGAAGGCATGGCTTTGCCCGATACCCGTGGCGAAAGCATCAGCATTAAACGGCCGTAGAACACTGCCAAATTCAGAACCTTCTGCCGCAAGCTCAGAAGCAGGAATCTCAAGCTGGGCCTCAAGGAACAGAGGATTAGTCGAGGGTTCCGGACTGGGTTCCGGTGCCTCACCAAGTCCCGGAACCGTCGTCTCCGGCACAGTAGGCAGCCCGCCGAGATTAACCGTCGAATCATCATCAGGTACATTGAGACCAAAGGTAGGCTTTTCTTTATTGCCGGCATTGTCCATCGCCAGCGCCAGAAATTCGTATGTGTGCCCGGCCCGGCCCTCGTAAACCGCCGAGGTTTCGGTCGTCTGACGCAGCCATATCTTAAAATCGCCTCCATCCTCGGCCACATAGACTGTAACATGTTTCAAACCCGAGCCGTTTTCATCGTCGGCGGTATTCCACTGGACCAGAATGTCGGAACTGTCCGGAGACAAAGGTGTCTGAGTCAGCGTTGTCACCGGTGCCACACCATCGATAAGATGTGTAACCACATTAGTGTCAAGTGGTGCCATCGTATTAAACAATACGCGGCCCTGTGCCGAAATTTCCGTGCCTGATACTGTGTTTGCTTTGGGTTTGACTGTATAGGTGACAAATCCTGCGCCCGAACCATCTGCATCGTTCGGAGGCAAAAGACCCAAATCGGGATTTTGTATAAGTTCACCCGTTTCCGGGTCGATTGCCTGGATAATCCAACTGGCCGTACCGGACTGGAGGTCTATACCCGCGTTGAGGCGGAGAATAAAGCCTTTACTCTGACTAAAATCGAAATCGCCCTGGAAGGCGCCGCGGTTCGACGGAATATGCACCTGGATATCACCCAATTGCAAATCACCCAGCCGGAAGCTTCGGGGATCAAGATTCGGATCCAGCTCCGTCAGTATCTGGACCTCACTAACCGTGCTTGATGCAGCGGCGTCGTTCTCAAAGCGTATCGTATAAGGCAGCGGCATTCCAACCGGCAAAAAGGCATCCGGACCGAATCCGACCGGGCCGATTATGGTAGCCAGCTCGCCAATGGTTCCGGCCGTATTAAAGTAGCTCGCAAAATCCAAAGGTGTAAGAGGAGCAGAAGGCGGCACATCAAGCCGGCAATTACCGAACGGCACATATATATTGAAAGCCTCAAAATGAGTCAGGCTGGAAAGTCCCAGATTATAATCGTCCGGGTCGGGCAGTGAAGCTATAACAGGGTATGCACTATCCAGATCGGCGATAATATTGTCATTGTGACCGTACCACTGACGCACCTTCTCAAAGAATCCCACAAGGTCTCCATCAGTGATAATCTCCTGACCGGCGGGACCGGCAAGAATACCAGTGCTCAACGTTGCCATCAGACTGACGACTAATGGATCTTCGCGAACAGACGGAGCCTGGTCCTCGGGCCTGAGCAAACCCGCATCTTCCAGAGCCATCAGGTATAAAGATACCCAGCCATTGGCGTCGGCAGCCAGGAGCATAAGTGAAGATGAAGCGTTTTCATCCGCCAGTATCTGCTCGCGAAGGGCAAGGGCTTCCGCACTCTGCCGGGCTACGAATTCATCACCCGTAAGAACTGTTGCAGTGCCGAGAATATGAAACTGGAAGGCAAGAGCGCAGGGTGAAATGCCCATGAGTAAAAAAGGATTTTCTCTGAGAAGCTCTTTAAGGCCCGGATAACTTTCCGCGGTAAACGTCAAGCCCGTGAAATCACGGTCGGCAAGGTCAAATATATACCCGGGAGCAAGAACTTCGCCCCAGGTATTTACCTCGGAAAGAAGGCCGGCCCAGGGTACATCTTCAAGACCGCCCTGCTCCGGACTGCCTCGCAGATTTGTACTGAAGTCGAGATATGGCAGACCACTGTTGTCCGAAGTGGGGATCACATAATTTATTCCAAGCTCCGGCACTCCGAACTGGAAGTACACATAAGGGATATCAACATTCGTAAGGCTTTGCAGAGAAAAGCCGTAAAGCCCGGTTGATCCCAAACCGATTACCCGCGGGCCGCCCATTCCTATTGCGACGTCCGGTTCGATCGCCCTTTCAACGAGGTATCTGTACGGCACGATAGCTTCCTGACCGTTGGGATTGATAACTTTAACGTCGTACAGTCCGTGCGGGGCGTCGGTTAAATCAAATATCGCAATAATTCTGGTACCGTCTATCACTTCATAATTAACCGGCTCATATTCGGCGATGCCCGGGCGAACCAATTTGACAATCGCATCCGGATGGAATTGAGCGCCAAGGATAGTCGTTGTAACATATCTGCTGTCGCCGCCGATATCAGGTATGACATCGGTAATGGCAAAGGGCATCAATTCCGCCAGTAAAGTTACGGACGTATCCGGGGCCGGCTCATAATAGCCGCGAATCATAACGTAATACATTCCAGGTGTTGTCGTGGGAATCACTGCCGTCTGATTTGCCTGGAGAGTTCCTTCGTAGGCGGCATCATATAAGACTCCCGTGGGCACATCACCATAGCGAAGATACAGCTCATTAGCCGCATCCTGAGCATCAGATACTAAAGTAACACGTAGTGTCTGTCCCAGACCGACCTCTACCTGGAAAAGGCGATCCTGTCCGGTACTCAGAGTTGTTACCAGCGGAACATCTAAAAACAGCTCATCTACACTCACACTAAGCGTATCGGCAGAAGCGGTGATATTATTAGCTTCACCAATATCTTCATATACCCGGTTGAAGATGTCAGCTCGAACTATGATATGATACTGCCCGGGACGAACAGGCCCTAAAATTGTTTCTAAAGTGGACGTATATGATTCGTCCTGGGCAAGATCACCGGTATGCCTGACCCGACCTATTAGCGAATCCCGAATATCCCAAACAGCATCGGACGACAGATAAGCCGAATCAATCCAACTTCCAATGGCCGGCTCCGTAGCTGTGTTTGTAACAGTCCAGGTAACCTCAATAGTATCGCCGGATTGAGCACTCGCCGGCATTGAGATATCCTGGACTATAAGATCTGCAGGAGGCGGGGATTCAATTATCATCGGCTGCGGGCTTGGTGTAGCGTTGTTGTACTCATACTGGCCTTCAAATACATCGGCCCGCGGCCTATATATCAACCAAATCGGATCTGTAATTACAAATACATAGAACGGGCCGGTTAAATGAATCGGCACCTCCAGATCCCCAACGGCAGCCTGATAATCAGCTCCTGCCGTCAATACGCCGGAATGATATTTTTGTTCCAAAAAGATATCGCTCTTCATATCCAGCAACTCATCACGTGACAGATATATCCTGTCTGTCCATGAAGATTGAAGAGCCGGCGTATCGCCTGAGCCTGCATTGGTCACAGTATATGAAATTTCAAACGAGCGATTGGCAAAGATATGATCCGGCGCGATTACCTCGCTCACCTGTAAGTCCGGCGGCTCGGTTAAAATAATCGTTATTGGTTCTGCTGTAACATTGTTACCCTCGTCACGATATTCTAACACGCGTGCGAGAATCAGGTCGCTCTTTCCATCAAAACTAATTCCCGGGCCGCCGGGCGGTAAAGGTCCGTCGATATTCGAATCCGTAAAGACCAGGACATAGTAGTCGCCTTCGATACCATCCGGGATAGTGACATTCGCAGTGCTCGAATAGGTTTGACCCGCTCCAAATTCAAAAGACTTCCAGACACCGCCCAGATAGTAATCCTCACTATCAAGCGAAGGGTCTTTTGACAGGTACACACGGTCGACCCATGACCTTGATCCTGCCGGCAGATCCTCCCAGCCCTTTTTAGCAGCGCGAGCTCCGAAGTTCTCAACCGACCATGAAAGAGCGATATTCTGGCCGGAGTATGGTTGCCCGGCTGGTAAAGTCAAACTTGTAACCTGAAGATCAGGCTCGCTGTAAGTAACATCGAAAGCGGCAGAACTGAGATTGTTCGAAATATCTTCGAGTACATGCGACCTGAAAAATCGAAGTGAATAACTATTGGTTGAGTTATATCCCGAGATTTCATCTCTGCCGCCGACGTTTGTAAAAACATAGGCATAATACGGGCCGTCGATTCCCCGTGGAAGTGTGAACTGTTGGCTGTTAGTGTAGCTGTCACCGAAACCAAGCTGCGGGTCGTGAGAATGAACGAAGGAACCAAGCCGCTCGAACCAGCCTCCGGTTATATAGTTGTTATGGTCCAACGTAAGGTTGGGATCGGTCGATAAATAAACGGCATCATACCAGTAGTTTGTTCCATGCCATACCTCGAAGCCAAAGTTTCCAACAGTCCACTCAACGGTGAAATCATCGCCGGAATACAGACCTTCCGGAGAAACAGTAACATTCGTTACCTGCAAATCTGCAGGACGCGCCGTCACATTGGTCGGCCCGGCAAGCGAATTGTTCTCATAATTAAGGTCAGGATTCGGCTGCCACATAAAATCAGCCATGAAACGGGCTTTCACTATTATATAGCTCCCAATACTGGCAGGAGATAATTCATAAGTTTCCTGCCCTGAGCAGCTTTGTCCGGGTTCAAGGTCCGTTGGAAGTACGATTGCTCCAAGAACGATCTGATGGTTTAAATCATCGGGATCATCAGAAGTGTCCAAATAGAATCCCAAATGCCAGTTCCTGCTGGTCAGTAACCTGTTGCCCTGGTTTTCTACAGTCCAGCGAACGGTTATATTCTCTCCGGTATATGCCTGAGCATCAGGGACTACCGATACGACCGCCATATCCGGACGGGTAACGATAATTGTTATAGGTCTGGACTTGTAATTGTTGCTGTCAATTTCAAGGGGATCATCCGGATTGATATTGGCATCAAGTGTATCCTCAAGGACAACGTCATAAGCATCACACCAGGGCGTGATGTACCACTGGCCCTGTATATCATCGAGGTAGGCAATTTCCTCCGGCTGCGGTATTCGTACACTAACAATCTGCTCATAACTTTCGCCTACTTCAAGCAGTCCCTCGTGAGTAAATCTGCCTAACAAGATATCCTCAATAGTCAAAATTCCGGGATGCGGCCTGTTTTTGTCTCTGGTTAGCCATATTGTATCGTTCCAGCTATCGCTGCTCGCCCAATTGCTAACAATGGTCGGCCCCATTCCAAGATTCGTTACCGTATATCGCACTTCAATCCAAAGACCGGAAATCGCCTGGTCCGGCGCGAATACATCGCTTGTTACAAGGTCGGGTGCTGGAAGAGGCTCGACATATAAAGACTTGATTAGAGCGTTATTATCTTCGTTGGGGTATTCATCTATCTGCCATGAACAATCCGCGGCTACGACAATATACATACCACCGCGCATACGCTCGGGGATAACCAGACTGCCCGTCTGGGTCACATAGCTTTCGCCGGGGGCAAGAGCCGCACCATTGTCAAATTGTCCAAGCAGCGTATCATCACTGCTGTATTGGTCATCAAGAGAAAGATAAATCCCGTCTTTCCAGTAGGGTTTCTGTGTTGCGGCGGCACCCTGATTGACAATGACAAACTCAAACGATATTGTTCCGCCGGCTGTAACTTGATCCGGCGCCGTTGCGGACTGTACCTGAAGATCCGGATGCGGCAAGAGATTTATCAGTATCGCATCATCATCCAGGGTCATATTATTATCTGTAGCACCGCCTTCATAAAGCCCCCGGCCACCGGTCCATCTTGGTGCATTTGCCGTTACACGAACTCTGTAAGAACCTTCTATGTTCTCGGGAAGCGTAAACTGTTCTCTGCGGGTATAAGACATCCCGGCACCAAGGCCGTTGCCGTATACAAATTCTCCAAGGCGATATGTCTTGGTTCCATCGAGATTCTGTAATTCCACGCGGTCCGTCCAGTTTCCCGCGGCGTCACCTAATCCGTTATTTAGTACTGTCCATTCAATATCCACCCTGGTCCCGGAGTCAACTTCAATTGGTGAGACAATATTTGTCACGATTAAATCGGGTGTAGGAGTAAAGGCTACTTCCACTTGCTCGGATACATTCCAGTTATTATCTGTGTGTATGGATTCGTACGGCTCGCCTGTCTCGACTCCCACATAATACGTACCCGGCGCGAGCTCATAGGGCAAAATCACATCAACCGTACGTGTATAGCTTGAGCCCGCTGCAAGTATGCCGGCATGATCGAAACTACCAAGCCATACGATATTATGAAGTTCATCCTGTGTTGTTGACAACATCACATCATCGATTAAATAGAAAGTGTCCGTGGCAGCAATGCCCTGGTTTAAAACCGTCCAGGTGACCGTTAAGGGGCTACCTGTACCGCCGGTAGGTTCGGCTACAACCGATGTAACAACAAGATCCGAGTACGGTTTATATGCTACCTCAAGCATTTCCGCCGATTCGCCTATATTGTTCGCTTCGGAATCGCCTTCAGGGACAACCTCATAGCAGTCTGTTATCACTAACAGATGATAATACCCATAAATTCCGCCGGGCATAACTATGGTTTCGTTTCGGGAATAGCTCTCGCCGACGTTCAAAAGTCCAGTGTGGTTTAATTCAGCTATTACACGATCGCCATAGATCAACGATAAGACAACTCTGTCCGTCCAGCTATTGATATTTCCTGCGAATGTTCCGGTGTTAGCGACCGTCCAGGCGACATCTATAGTCGCAGGATTTCCGACGGCCAGCGTGGGAGCCGTAACCTCCGTTACCGCCAGGTCCGCCGACGCAAGCAGAATTGAAACTGTATCGGTATTATTGTCTTCGTATTCCTCCGGCTGGTC
>DQCG01000329.1 GCA_003533825.1 Phycisphaerales bacterium | reverse complement strand
GTAACCGTTCACAGGCAAAAACGCCTTTATTGGGCCAATAATGAGGTGTCACGATAATGTCACTGACTTTATCCACCCATAAGTACGTTGAACATCACCGATTTTCGCTCAATAATCAGGATTTCACCCTGTGAACGGTTACCTTGTCTCATAATCACATTTACAGAGTTTTGCGAGGTTCACCCATATAGGTTCCTGTCAAGAATAAATATAGTATCTCTGGGCCGAAAAAACTTTTTCTTTTCGGCTTAGCTTTTTTGTCGTTTTATACGTGACACTAATTTTACTGAAATGCTCGGGTTTCATAGCTTATTTCACACCTGCGACGTTCACTGTTAAGTATTCAAAGACAGCCTGTTATAGACAAGACTCGTCTTTCGTACAGTCACCCATCTGGATCTTAGCGATTGACCCGTGTGTAATGATGCCACACCATGGTCATGCCTCATCCGCCATCGGCGGACCAGAACGACGTCAGTACCGTACTATGTTCAAGCGTTGTTCACCCGGAAGATGAACATAACAGATATTGTGACTTATCCGCAACAACGGATATTCAAACCTTGGTGACTCATAGCACGGGCGAAAGAGTTTTCAATCAACCTGAGTCATTTCATCTCTTAAGTGACAGATGCGGCAGCCGTCCAATCAGACCTGATAGGTTTTAGCCAACCCCGCAACAAGATCGACTGCCGCATCGTTGTCATGAAAAGAGTCGCTTAAGATCAAATGGTTCCTGTCGTTTCATTACATAGTATGCTCCCTTACTCCATTTGGCCCCCAGTGCTTTGGTTGCCAACGCGCCATTGCGTTTCGATTTCTTACGATCATAGAATTTCTTAGCTTGAGGAGATCTTCGGATAGCATGGTGGACAACCTCTACAAAAGCCCAGGCCAGATGAGGATTACCATTCTTGCTGTTGTTGCTGCCTTTCGATTTTCCATTGGACTGTTTCTTCGCCCGGACACATCGGCAATACGAAGTGAAGTCACCGACTTTCTTGAAGCGATCAATGGTCCCTGTTTCCAACATGATGGTAAGCGCCAGGATAAGCCCTACGCCGGGAATGCTCAACAAGAGTTCATACTCGGGTCTGAGTTCGGCATGCTCGAGGACTTTCGCTTCAAACTGTAAGATTCTTTTATTGAATACCTCAATGAGTTCTATTTGCGATTCGGCCACAAACAAGAGACAGTCATTGTCACCAAGTAGGTCGGCGCGTTGTCCCTGTGTTAATTTGCGAATCTTACGCCAATTTATATTCAAAGCAGCTTGTCGCACAAACATGTTTTGCAAACTGAGTTTCGTTGCTGTTCGCTGCCGAACCAAAAGAGTCCGTCGCCTTAACAGGTCACGCACAGGTCTTTCTTCCTTGGGATAAATATATCCCGTAGGCAAAATATCCAATCGAGCCAGGTGCGCCAGAAACGCAGCATCCGTTAGATCGTTGGCATCTTTGATACCATCGTACTGATCAATGGCGGCGGGATTAGCAAGGACAACCGGATATCCCTGGGCCATGAGTCCATCCACCAACCAGTACCAGTTGTAGGTTGACTCGACGGCGACAGTGGCTAATTTGCTTTTGAATGGCTTTAACGCTGACACTATTGCCGGCAATTGATTCGGTATACGCTTGTTAAAAACGACGGGTGTAGGTTTGGTTTTACGCAGTATTTCATGCTGATTTCCGTATAGCTTTATAGGCATCCCAGAACTCTTTCCATAGGCCACACTTGGCGTAACATCGCAAATCAAGGATACGTTGCCCACCCTTACGCAACCAACGCATCCCGCTACGACAGAGACGCGTTTTGACAATACTTTTGCAGGCCGCTTCCACGGGACCGCTACCTATAGGAAGACCACGAGCACGAAAACCGGCATAATCCATGCGATGCTGATTTCGGCGAAAGAACGTTTGTTCCGCTGCCAAGGCCTTCTGTCTGGTTTTACTCAGACGTCGTCTCTGGCGGTAGTAGACCATGGAACGCTGTACGGCAGCAGCCCCATTGGCCTGCTCCAGTAGCTTAACACGGTACTTGTCATACCAAGCTCTGGCATGGGCGCTGCGTTTACCAAATAGGGCTTCAGCCGCTTTGGATAAGTGTTCTTCGGCATGAAAAAAGTCAATCAACTTTTCATAGTCATCGTAACGTTTCTGGTGATCTGCGTAGTTCCACAGAGTACGATGACCGTCACACAGAAAAACTTTGGTCATCGTGGGGCCTGCCTTGCGTTCGAGTACGGAAAGATGCTGTTCGAATTTATCCTTGAAGGTGACGGCACACGCCTCAGGCATACGCGCTAACGCTACCCCCAAGAGCCGCTCGGGAGTCTCTTGTTCGTCGGGGACGTCCCCGTAAAAAGATAGGGTTCCCACCATGGCATTCTTGTAGCAGCTCTGTTTCTCAGCGTCAGCGTCTTGGCCAGGACGTTCGGCAGGTCGTCCGCGTGGGACACCCGGCTCACGAAGTGGAACATTCACGCCATCCATGCTGGCAACCAAGACACGCGATGCCTTGGGAACGGTTATTTGCTCTTGGATATTAGCCTCCAAGACCGTTTGTCGCGGCACAATCTCGGCATGAACCTTCTCCACAACATGCTTGATCGCCGTTGCAGAAGGCTTGAAGAATGAACATTTTCCGAATAATTGGGCGCTCTCCTGGGCCGTCATATGGGCGACGGCAAAACAGACCGCCTCTCGGACATCCAGAGTGGCGAAATGGCTGTTCATATCCCAAAAGTGATCCAAGGGGACATAGGCGGGCCCGCCTCGATCGGCTTGATAGAGAGCTCGGACAACTTCAATCAGACCAAAACGCGTCAAGAACGTTTTGGGGCTGAAGGTCTTAAGCCGAAGTGTCTGTCCGTTGATATCGAGTTGAGGCTCTTGGAGGTCGTAACTTTCAAGGAAGGCCTTAAAAGCCGCACATCCTGCTGCAGAGAGAGCATCCTCCAAAGCGTGGCTGACCTGCTCAGCCAAATCTGCCGTTAGTTGTCGTGTGTCGAGATGTTGACCCAATGCTAACATCTTTGCTTCAAATTCAGCTATTGCCACCTTGACTATGTCAGCTATAATCATCGTCGGACTCCTGATTCTGAACCACAACTCATTAATTCGAAACAAGTTGTGTTACAGCAAAAGGGAGTCCAATCTTATCCTTGGGGGATAGATGGGTGCGTAAAACCAAACCTACACCC
>DQCG01000170.1 GCA_003533825.1 Phycisphaerales bacterium | reverse complement strand
TTCCGCAACAGGAACTAATTAGGAGAATTGGCGTGTAATTATGATATAGTTAGTGCCAATAGATAAATATGACTGACCTATCGAAAAAACGTGTTAGGTTGCATAAAACAGCATCGATTGCGATTTTTGCCGTATATTTGTTTGTTGCCACTTCAGTTGATTTATTCCACACTGAAGAACATATGTTTGGCGATGATCATTCCGGCACAGCCAACACTATATCCTCTAATGCTCGATGCCCGGCCTGTACATTTTTAGCGGGTCATAATTCGACGGGAGCGAGTAACGGTCCAGCGTTGTTCAACGCTGAGCGTCTTTTTGTCTCGCAATCCTTGCCTCACTTAGCGGTTGTATACTGCGATGAGTGGACCTATTCAATTACTCCCAGAGCACCTCCATCGATTTCTATCTTATAAGACAGGAGTCAGAGTGTTGAGACTCTGCTCCCTCTGCAATCCCAAGTTTTAGAGGCGCCGGATTCATCATACGGCGTCGATAGTTTGGCTCAGTGCATGAAGAACTAATGCAATTGGTTGTTGGGAGCGATCATGTGTGGTGGAAAAAAGGGATTCACGCTTATAGAACTCTTGGTGGTGATAAGCATTATCGCGCTACTCATAGCCATTCTGCTCCCAAGCCTCAATTTGGCCCGGGCGCAGGGGCGGCGTGTGGCATGTGGGTCAAACCTTCGCAATCTGGGCTTGGCGCTTGTAAGCTATATCGATGATAACGACCAGTGGCTTCCCCCTGCTGAACCGCGCGACAAATCCGACGAGACTTCTGAGGACAACTGGTACCTAAACAGAGGCTTCCTAGCGAGGATGGATGTGAAACCCCAGCGAGATGCAGACGATAATATTCTCGGACCGCCTGCAGATCGAACGGTTCTCACCTGCCCGTCACACAGGGACCCAACAATGACACGGGACGAGTCGCCGGTGTTTCCTCCAGCGCAGCGCCCGTACGCGTTAAGCTACATGATGAATGGAACATGGCGTTTGTCCAACAGGGGCGGCATCCTGGGAAATCGCAGACGTGTGAGTGAGTTCCATAGACCATTCGACACACTTGCATTGTGTGATGGCAATGGCTACTACTCGGCACGGGCCGTCGTTTTGTATGAAGCCTGCCCGGCAGTTAATTTCGAATATCGGCACAGAGACAGCATAAATTTACTATTTCTGGACGGCCATACAGGGGCCATGATAGAGAAGGACGTACCTATGGGTCGAGAGGAGTGTTATACTTATTTTTGGAGCGAGAAGAAATGAAAGCCTACAATCAAAATGAGAATCTGTGGGTGTTCAGGATGAAAGGGTCTTGAAGGAGATTGAAAAGATGAAATCGACGAATACATATAAAAACATTGGGTTAGTATCGCTGGTGCTTTGCATGCTTAGTGCAGGACTAGCCAACGCCGGTTTGGTTGGCGGTCAGAACTGGGCGGATAGTCTGGCGGCTTGGAGCGGCAACATTCAGAATTATAACGGGACGGCGACTGATGCGGATGCGCTTGTTTACGTTCTCAGTCCTCCAAATTCAGATGTTGACGGCAATGGATATGCCTGGGATGCTGACGACAATGATTACGTCGCGGGCTGGAAAGGAACAGGAGACGCTTCTTTTACGCTCTACTTCGAAGTTGCGTTGCTGAATATTGATGGGGACGACATTGCGGTGAAAGTGTACGGAGGAGCTACCTGTAAATCGGACGTCTACGGCAGTGTAGATGGGAGCAGTTTTGAGCTAATTGGCAGTATTTCCGGGGCGAAGGGGCATATCCCAGGTAAGCAAGGGTTCTTCCACGAACCTGATGCGAACGGGTTGGACCGGTATGTGACACTGGACTTCGGGATACTCGATAACCTGCATTACATCAGGTTTGAACGGGTTGTATCAGGCCAGGGCTCTGGTATGTTTTTTGATGCGGTCGGCAGTGTACCTGAATCAGCCGATCTGACTGGTGGTGCTTACGTGAAGGGACAGAACTGGGCCGACAGAGTTGTGAGCTTCACGCCAAGAATTCAAAGGTTCGGCAAACCGGGGTGTACCGGTGGTGTCTTTATGGATCCCAATACAGCATGGTGGGTCCTTGGGCCCAATGACTGCGACCAAAACGGCGATATGGATGCCTGGAGTACGGATGAACACGGCCAGGAGACAATTGATTGCGACTATGTGGCGGGATGGAAAGGCGGGGGGGCTTTGAACGAGGACCAGGAGATAATTGTATGGTTTGATATCGGCCTGCAAGATTATGAAGATGCAGACGATTTGGTCATTCGCCTTCACTGTGGTTACAAAGCCAGAGCATCGATATGGGCGAGCGTTGATGGCAACGACTTTGCCAAAATAGGCGAAATAGCCGGTCGCGATGGCGGTGTGCCGGGCACACCTGGAATGCTTTATGACGCCTGCTTCGACTTTGACGGCCTTTTCGACGAGGAAGTCCACTACATAAAAGTGCATCGCGAAACGGCCGCTCCGGATACCGGAATGTTCTTTGATTCCTTTGCTTCAGCAGTTGTTGTTGAACCAAATACTTGCGATGACGTAACTTACTACGGGTGGAATCTGCGGTCCGACCTCCATAGGGATTGCCGAATCGACTTCTTAGACTACGCAAGGTTCACAGTAGATTTCACCAAGTGCAATGATCCAAACAATCCAGACTGTGACTTCTCGGCCTTTATAGACCTTGGATACAGACCTTCGACTTGTCACGGCATGTGGCAAAGCGGCTTCGGTATTGATTCTGACTTGAATCGAGATTGCTATGTTGACCTCCTTGATCTGGTTGTGTTTGCCGATGAATGGCTCAAATGCAATAATCCGCAAGATGGCCGGTGTCAGTGCAATTGGTAGCTGCCGGAACCAAAGAGGGTTGGGTAAAAGCCTGATGTCTTGACGAAACCGCCTTTTGGCGAAGGATGCGAGGATCCATCGGCCGATGTTTTTGAGGATTAAGTTTGACGTTCAAGGGAAATCAGATAAAATTGGGCGGATGGATTACAATTGAAGGAACGATACAATGGACTATACGTATCTGGCAAAACTATCAACACGACAAAAACTGTGGTTTATCGCGAGCGTCGCCGCGGGGCTTCTAATTATCGCCCTCGGCATATTATTCGAACCTGACAGGCCCAGTCAGGCAGGAAGCGAATTCACGATAAGTATGGGCATCCGGGAAATTGCCCCAAAACTGGGTGTCACGGGTAAGGGCTTGGCACGTGAGCTTGCTTTGCCACTGGAGACGCCGAAGAGAAAACCCCTCAATGAATTGGGGATATCTCAGGAACAACTGGACCATGCGGTTGCACATATCCTTTCTCACCGCTTGACAGGACTGAAATATTACCTATTTGCGGCAATCGTGCTGTTTGGTTTGGTGTATCTGACTTGCCTTGGTCGGCCGGATAATGCAAATATCTCCGAGCGCAAACTGTGGTATCCGCGAATCCCATATATTGCATGCCTGCTTGCTGCCGTGGTTGTATGTGGTTTCGTGCTCGGTAAAGCCCCAAATCCAATGGAAGGGATAGTTAAAGTCTTTAAGTCCATGGTGGGGTTGTATCCGTCTGTGATCAGCAAATTGCTCGCTTTGGTCTTTTTTGTTGTATTGGCCGTCATCGGGAATAAGCTTATCTGCGGATGGGCTTGCCCGTTCGGAGCGCTGCAGGAATTGGTCTACAGTCTTCCTCTCCTGCGCAAGATGAAGCGTTGGAAGACACCGTTTTGGCTGACGAATACGATAAGGGGCGGATTGTTTTTTGTAATGCTGTTGTTTCTTTTCGGTATTGTCGGCGGCAGAAAGGGGTTTGTGATTTACCATTATCTCAACCCGTTTAATTTGTTCAGTCTGGATTTCGACCATTGGCTGATGCTGGTGACAGTTGTTGTGTTTCTAATTCTGGCGCTTTTGATATATCGGCCGTTTTGTTATCTTATCTGTCCTTTTGGTTTTCTCTCGTGGATTGTCGAACGGGTCAGCTTGACGAGGGTGAAGATCGACCACGAGAAGTGCACGGAATGTGGGCTGTGCATCGAGGCCTGCCCAAGCCAGGCCGCTAAAGGCATAGTAGCTGATAAGCTGTTTGCCGCTGATTGCTTTAGTTGCGCCCGATGCCTAAATGTATGCCCCCAGGATGCTATCCGATATGGTTCTGTATTTTCTAAAACCTCTTGCGCGATACCTCAGAGACGGCGCACTTCAAAAAAATGATCTGCTTTAAGTTCTTTAAGGGCCAAGTTAGTCAATCGGAGCTTCTGACCTACTGTTGCAGCAGATTCAAAAGTTAAATTTGAGTTTTCCCGTGATTACGCAACAAATGACAATTGGCTACCGAGTAGCACTCTCTGTAATCTTGCTGCAGTCTCGATTTGTGCTATCAATTCAAGAAAAATTTCACAAAAAATCTCCACAGTAATCGGGATCGACAGCAATTCATTAGCCATATACATAATAGAGGCCCCCCATGATCTTTCCCCTTGGCCCTTGAGTTTTATATTATTACTGCTTCTTCTTTTGAGTGAAATTCGCTTGACACGCAGTTTTTAAGTGTTAACATTGATTATTCATGGAATAGGTATGTGATAGCACGATACACAAGGCGAATGAGAGAATATGTCCAGCTCATCGGAAAAAAAGGTTAGGTTGCATAAAACAGCATCGATTGCGATTTTTGCCGCATATTTGTTTGTTGCCACTTCAGTTGATTTATTCCACACTGAAGAACATATGTTTGGCGATCAACATTCCGACACAGCCAATACTATATCCTCTAATGCTCCATGCCCGGCCTGTACATTTTTAGCGGGTCATAATTCGACAGGAGCGAGTAACGGTCCTGTGTTGTTAAACGCTGAGCGTTTTTTTGTCTCGCAATCCTTGCCCCACTTGGCGGTTGTACACTGCGATGAGTGGGCCTGTTCAATTACTCCCAGAGCACCCCCATCGACTTCCATCTTATAAGACAGGAGTCAGAGTGTTGAGACTCTGCCTCCTCTGCACTCCCACGTTTTAGAGACGCCGGATTCATTATTTAGCGTCGAAAAAGAAC
>DQCG01000693.1:8988-16392 GCA_003533825.1 Phycisphaerales bacterium | reverse complement strand
AAAAATCCGTATTCACCCCGTGAGATAGGCAAAGTCTTTATCTCACGGGGTAAATCATGTAAATCCTGTCTAAATAAATGCAATTTGAAAAAACAAACCCAATTTTCGAAGAGAAAAAAGCCAAAATAACGAAAAAAACAGGTGAAAAAGAGTAGAAAACGATGAAAAATTGAGCTTAATTTGAAAAAACAAACCCAATATGCCGCCGGTGCGAATAAACACATGATTAGCTATAGAAAGGAGTTATGGTAAATAATCGCGATTGGACACTTGGTGAATACAAAGCCAATCAAAGCCAATTCGCTGGGCAAGCAAAACCAACCCAAGCCATCCCCATCCCGATGAACGATAATCGGGATGAGGCTGCCACCCAAGGTTAGTTTGAAAAAACAAACCCAATGTTAATATGGGCAATATAGCGCAATATCAGCAATAGTAATGGTTTATGGAGCTTTTGTGGTTTTCAGCGTCTTTGGGCGGCGAAAAACAAAGCCAATCAAAGCCAATTCCTTCGGCAAGCTCAAAGGCAAGCTCTGAGCGCAGCCGAATGGGTCAATTCCGGCAGGATCAGCTTACAAATCGGCTAAATCGGACACAGACGAGACCATCGCATTCCGCTGCGGCAAAATGCGGATGTGGCACTCTGGTCAAGCCTCTATTCCATAACCCTTAAGAACATATTTGACCTTATGGTATCTCGGTCTTAAAAGTCGAAATAATTTAGAAGACATGTATTCCCTGGAATGCACACCTAATAATTGTTGCAGATTTGCACTTCCCTTGAGTAAATGTCCATAGATACGCAAACCATAAGGCAGAGCTAAAAATCTCAAGGGATAAGGCACTGAACTCCAAACAACGTTTAGCAACCCCGTCCAACCAATTTCATCGTAAATGCTCTTCCGCTTCACTCCTTTGACCATAACCCTGGACTCCTTCCTGTAGTACCTACTTGAAATATCCTTTTTCACACACCCATCTATACCGCCGAGTTCTTCGACTTTGCTAAATCAGGCATATCAGCATGGCTGCCCTCTCTCTTAAGACTCATGCGTATAATTGCTTCCTATTTACCAATAAATAAATCCGCCGTCAAGAATAAAGTCGAATAATAGCAAAATTATCTATATTTTTTTCGGACTTTGGTGTTTGAGGCGTGGTAGAAACGTGAGAAGAACGCCGTATATTTATCTTATTGTTAACTTTATTCTACGGCAATGTTAATACTGTAAGCATCTGGGCTTCAATTATTTTGCATTTGGACGTTCTGCTTGAGGACATCCAGTTTTCCGCGGATTTCCTCAGACATTTTACTGTTTGGAAATTCGGCGATAATATGCTGCCCGACATCAAGCGCGCCGACCCATCTTTTTTCGGTTACGGCGATGGCAAATTGCACACCTAAGTTGTGAAGTTTGGTGCGGAAGACATCTCTCGCGGCTTCCTGAAGAGCTAATCCTTCATTCGGAGTAAGATACTGGTCAAGCTCTTTCAGAATCTCCAGGCTGCGGTCGGTCTCCTGGTTTTGGATAGCATCATCCCATGCGGCAAGGAGTATCCTTTTCCGCTCCTGCTTCTTATCAAGCAGAATTTGCCTCATCGCTTTTGCCTGCTCATTATCCGGATGAGCCTTAATGAGCCCTTCGATCTGGGCACTGGCCCTGGCCCACTGACAATCCACAAACAGCTTATCTATATGTGCTATAACCTGATTTAGCCGTTCCTGGTCGGTTGCATCATGGTAGCGGTCGGTCTGTGCTCTTAGCTGCTCGGTAAGTTCCTTGTATTCCGGCCGTTTAGCAATTTCATTAATGATTTCCTCGGCCGCACTAAAATCCTGCTGTTGGAGCTTATCAAATACGGCTTCCCGCAGAGACTGCCTGTCAGCATCACGAAACGCGATCGCCTTGGCTGTTTCGCTTACTCGCGTGCTGTGATTAATTTGCGCCAGCCCCGAGCTGATCTTTTCCAGGGCGTTTGTAACTTCCTTAAGTTTAACACTGTTATCCCGAAGCGCATCGAGTATCTTGAATACCCTCGAGAGCATTGTCAGAAGTGCGCTGATAAACACTAAAGCACCGAGTATGAATACAAGCTGGCGCAGCAAATCGGTTTGGGATTTCTGGAAGATATCGGTAAAAAGAGTCAGAACTAACACAATTACTAATGCGACACAAATAATCACTAAATGCCATCTGAATCGCCGTAAGAAACCGTCATTTTCAGAGCTCATGGCTACCCTCTTGAAAAAAATGACTTTTCACAGCTTAAATCTAATAAGCTATAATACAATAAAACGTTTTCTTTGTCAACAATTGAAATTTTGCAATATGCAAAAAACATGGTTTTGCCCGAAAACAGGGCGGTTAGTCGTTATTTAAAACAGTTTTTAGTGGATTTTTCGAGGGCAGTAGATATGAAAGCTATTAAAAGAATATTGGTTTTGTCGACTGTAATAATGATTTCAGCTAACTCATTAGCGATGAATAACCCGGCGGAAAAAAAAGATATGAACAAAAAAACTCTCGTAGAAGGAAATAACAAGTTTGCCCTGGAGCTTTTCGCGAGATTGCAAAGCACGAAAGGAAATCTATTTTTCTCACCCTATAGTATCTCAACAGCCCTGGCAATGGCTCATGCCGGTGCTCGAAATGAAACAGAATCGCATATGGCCGGAGTGCTGTATTTCCCTGTTTCCGTGAATCGAAGAACGGACTCGTCATCGAAATCCCTGCCGGACAGACAGCAATTCGCTTCGTCATTTGGAAATATTATAAAAGACCTGAACAAAAGAGGTCAAAAAGGAGGCTATACGTTAACCGTGGCCAATACCCTTTGGGTTCAGAAGGATTATGGATTTCATTGGGAGTTTATAGAGCTTATCCAAACCAATTACGACGGCTGGCTTAATGAAGTCGATTTTATAACAGCCGCGGAAACCGCACGCCAAACCATCAATGCCTGGGTCGAAAAAAAGACCAATGGCAAGATCAAAAACCTTATCAGCAAAGGCGTGCTGGATTCGATGACCAGGTTGGTTCTGGCAAACGCCATTTACTTCAAAGGCAACTGGGCAAGACAATTCAAAGAAGATAGAACAAGGGATGCACCGTTTACTCTTTCCGACGGCCAAAAGATCGACGTTGCAACGATGAACCAGAAGGTAGAGTTCGGCTATATGGAAACCGATACCTTCCAGGCTCTTGAATTGCCCTATGTGGATGAAGAACTCTCGATGGTTATTCTGCTTCCAAAGGAATTTGACGCTCTGGACGAATTTGAGAAAACACTCACACCGGAGAATCTCACACAATGGCTGGCCAAAATTCACAAACGGGAAGTCGTGGTTTTTGTGCCGAAGTTCAAGATGACAAGCCAGTTTAGTCTGGCTTCCGTGCTTAAATCGATGGGAATGAAAGATGCTTTTTCTTCGGATGCGGATTTTTCCGGGATAAACGGCAAAAGAGACCTCTTTATCTCGGCGGTCATCCACAAGGCCTATGTTGAGGTCAACGAGGAAGGCACAGAAGCAGCAGCGGCAACAGGAGTAGTGATGACGCTGACATCGATGGGGCCTACCCGAATACCGGTTTTCCGCGCGGACCATCCATTCCTGTTTCTGATCCGAGACAACCTTTCCGGCAGCATCTTATTCATAGGACGAGTCGCAAATCCGAAAGCTTAAGGTCCATCTCACTTCAGATATTTGGCCATTCTCTCCCTGACTTCTGAATGGGGAATGGCCTGTCCGGCATCGGCTTGCTGAAGCCCACGCTCAATCTTCGCCAGGAATAGAAGGCGATTTATGACCTTCTCAATAGAAGCATCGTCCGGCGGATGAGTGACAGCTTACGCGATTTTCTCTTTCATCGTCATGACAATATCACACCAAATTGGATGTCGGTCGGTCAATGATCAAAAGTCACTGCGAACGCGGAGTTCAGCCGCGTAGCACTGAGCCGACCAACTTGACCAGCCGATGACTTTTCCAACCTTGAAAATATCCACCAATCGAACGAGTGCTACGTCGGCTGCAACGATTTGTTAGACGGACGATGCATCGCAAGCAGATGTCGCATCATCTTGATACACAGCAGGATGATCTCCCGGGAGCTTGCGCCACATTCGATCAGAAATAACAACAATAATAGCGAAGCCAACCAGCAAGATGTTCCCTGCAGTGGTAATCGGAAAGATCCCCATCAACGGATTCATGGAGTTCATGGAGGCATGAAAAACTGCCGGAGCCAGAATACTGCCATTCGTTCGGTTATAGACCCAGGCGAACAAGATGGTGATAAATGGGTAGAGCGCAATCCGCACCAGTAAGTAGCCGCCGTGCTGGTACTGCACAATGTCGTTTGGAATATGCCAGATCACCATCAGGAACCATAACATAAGGCATGCGACCAGAGGGCTATACTTCGCTTGTAGCCTCTTTTGAGCGAAACCTCGCCAACCTGACTCTTCGTTAATACCACCGGAAAAAAGGAGCACAGAAAAGAAGGTAATGAAGATGGTAAAGGCAAGGTCGGCTCCTTGGCTCACTCGGGGTAGCCATGCGTTTCTATTCAGGACATTCGTGATCCCCATACCAACGATATGGATAACCGGAAATGTCAGCAAAGCAACCAAGTAGTAGACAATGCTCCCCTTCGGTCTGACCAATGTCGATAACATCTTTTTGACACCATCAGCACCCAAAAACGCCGATGAGATAACGAAGGCCGGAAGAAGCGCAACCGGCAGGGAGACCACCAAGAGGGCGATGAGGGGGGTACCAGGCTCAGCATTAAGATTGAGAATTACGGTGTGTAAGATTGCTGCGATGAACCACACGGGCAGGAAGACGGATAAGCGTCGGGTCAAAGAAATTCTCTGTTGGCCAGGTTGGATGATACGCGCAACGAACATGCCTGCAAGAACAGGACTGTAAGCTCCTATCCTTCCAAGAAACAAGCTCAGAATCTGACCAAGCACACCTTCCTGACGGATGATGAGGATTGCCGGGAACAGCAATCCAAAGGACATGACAATCGTCAATAGGAAGAAAGCCTCAATAGGATGCCCTCTAATCCATTCTTCTATCTTTTGTTTCACGAATCATCCTTCCTTGTGATGTCGTCGGCCTAATAATGATTATGCAGGCTGTATAAGACGACAAACACAAACTGCCTCTTTCTGTATAAGAGGTTTCCGTTTTTTTTCTTGTCTTTTCTCGTAATTCCATTCGTATCTGCTTCAAATAGCACTATAACATTTCACTCTGACTCCCAATTATCAAGTGCGAATTTCGCCTCTCATAGACTTTTTTCTCAAGCGGGCGCGCACAGCACGGTCGACACAGTATAGCCTATCGCCTCCCGACGCTCCTTTTTTAGAACAACCGAAAGACGCGTTTCAACCTGCCCGATATCAGGTTCGTTCATCGATCTGATTCCAAATGTTTATTCATTCGACCAACCGAATGAACGCTCACTATTTTAATCCGAGTTTTTGTCCCTTTTCCAACAGGGTGATTGATTCGGTTATTCTTCGCTTTTTTGTTTCCGGCCTTTTGGCAACGGTGATCCAGCCAATGTAGTGCTTGCGATAGGAAGGTGCAAGTTTGTCGAAGTTCTCTTTTGCCTTTTTGTTGCGAGCCAGCGCCTTTGTGAACTCCGGCGGGATTTCAAGTGATATTCGTGGCCGGGGATCTTTGTCCCAGAGGCCGGTTTTCTTCGCTGCCTTAATCTTCGCCATCCCGACCTCGGTCATTCGCCCCTGCTTTATCATTTTATTGACCCGCTTCTTATTCAGGGCCGACCATACGCTTTTATCCGAACGCGACGTGAACTTTCTTGCATATCTCTCAGCGTCGATTTTTTTGATAATGCTGTCTATCCACCCGAAACATAACGCCTCCTCGACGGCCGCTTCATACTCAATCGATGGCTTTGACGTCTCTTTCTTATATAAAATAAGCCATACGCCAGCTTCGGCTGCGTGATTCTCGGAAAGCCAGTTTCGCCACTGCTCTCTTTCAGTAACGTACAATTGTTTCATTGCCGAATCCCCTTTTTATCTTTCCTGAAGCGTTTTTTCTGTTCGGGTGTCATCTTTTCAGTCGCGTATTGGAAGATCACGCGCGCGGCGTCGTTTTTCCATTTGAGCAAGAAAGTCTCCGTCTGGTTTTTCTTAATTTTTCACGCCTCCCGCAGAAACCAGCCCAGGCCCTGTTGCACGAAGCGCTCACTATCCATCATGAGCGGCTCGATAAAGTCAAACAACCGAGCATAATCGTCCGTTGTTTTTAGTAGCGCCAGCATTGCCACAGGTACGGCACGCCGCTGATATTTATTCTTCGCCGTTCGCCAGTCGGAAAGAGCCTCCAGCGATATGATATCCTTCTCGAAAAACGGCGGTATCAACATACCGCAAATCACATCCGTATGTGCCCAATTTATAATACCTATTTCGAACCATTTCTCGATTTCCCCGAACATCGCAGCAGTGAACTGCTCTGAAAATCCATTTAATAAACGAACTGCAAAACTTGTCTCCTCGTATTTCCCGCTTTTAATCAGAAACCTGCTCGTACTCAGCACCAATTTCATATTAACACTTTTATCACTGAGAATCGTAACAACTTTTTCTTCCAACTGTTCTCTCGGCAGCCCATAGGCATCATAACCTTCTTTGAAATACCGCGAGTATTTCTTAACGATAGTCTCGTCGGCATTAGCCCGGCAATAACTGCGGATTTCCTCGTATAATTCCTTCGCTTTCATTATTATTACTCTTACCTCACGGCCATGATTTCAAGATTCAGTATCGTTCACTGATTTCCATATTGCCATAGAAGCCCCGCCATAACCATCTTTGAGCTAAGCAAAGTTTTACATGTAGGACAGATTAAATTGCTCATTTTTCACTCATGCTAATAGCGTACCTTTCGTTTTCATTGCCTGTTAAACGACGATCACTACAAAAATAAACCGCTCAAATCATACTTTCCGAAATCCGGCATCTCGTATTCTCAAGATGACCGAGCAAATACTTTTTATCCGGGCCGCCCAGGTGTTCCCATGGTGCGGTTTCATCCGGATTGAATTGTTTCTGTGCCGCCGCTTCAATATCGATGCCGAATTTTTCAAATGCTTTGTGCCAGAGTTCGTAGTCGAAACATTCGTCCCACAAATCGAACTTTGCGCCTGCTCGCCAGGCTTCTTCTATAACGTCGCACAGGCGCCTGTCGCCGCGGCCGATTGCCGATTCCAACACGCTGCGATTTATATGGTGGAACTTGAACTGCAGGAACTTCGCACGGAGCTTTGTTTTTTCCTCGATAATTAATTTTTTGGCCTGCTCGAAATACGACTTCGGTTTTTGGCCGAGCAGGCCGAACGGCGTGTGCGGCTTGGG
>DQCG01000693.1:8245-8793 GCA_003533825.1 Phycisphaerales bacterium | reverse complement strand
TTTTCGCTGGCCGCTTCGACGGCGATTGTCATGCCGCCCTTTCTGACCGAAGTCAGCAGCCTGGGCAGCATCTTCAACTGCTTATCAACGCGCAGGCTCGGCAGCGACAGGCCGACGTGCTTGTCGTGGAAGTATGCGTGCAGGCCGGCAACTAATTCTTCGAGATTCGGATAATCGGCGCTCGACAGGCTCAGCAGGCTTACTGTGTCGTATCCCGTTGAGTGGTAGCAGGTCTTTGCGATATCTAAAATCCTTTCGACGCTGCGATAACGAATGGGCCTTCTGCAAAAGCTCGCCTGGCAAAATCGGCACCGGCCCGGACAGCCCCGCATAATTTCAATGCTGACCCTTTCATGAACGGCCTGCACAAACGGCACAATGGGCGCAAGCGGCACGGGGGCATTATCAAAATCTTCAACGACGGAGTTTCGAAGCTTTTGGCCCGTATGAAACTCGGGAACATAAGCCCAGTCGAATTTGTCGGCAATAGAGGAAAGAATCTCGTTTTTAGTAGTGCCGAAATTCTTTTCGACCAGAATCAATTCTGT
>DQCG01000693.1:0-8197 GCA_003533825.1 Phycisphaerales bacterium | reverse complement strand
TTGGACATTCCCCCGCCGGCGATAATCAACGGCTCATCCTCGCCTCTATCAAGGCGGCGTATTTTGATGCCGCCAAGATCGAGCATATTGAGCACATTGGTATAGCACAATTCGTTGGTCAGGCTAAAGCCGACGACATCGAAACTCTTTAACGATGCTTTGGACTCCAGACTGTACAAGGGAATCTTCTTCTCACGAAGCACCTTTTCAGCATCGAGCCAGGGCGCGAAGACCCGCTCGGCGGCAATTCCGTCGATTTTGTTCAGGCAATCGTAAATAATCGCAAGGCCCGTATGAGACATCCCCAATTCGTAAATATCGGGAAAGCATAACGCGATTGTCAGCTCGCATTTCGGCAGGTCCTTTTTTATCTGGTTTATTTCGCCGCCGATGTATCTGCCGGGCTTGCGAACGAACGGCAGAAACTCCCGCTCAACCTGCTCACTTAGTATTACCACTTTCTTATTACACATGACGGCATTATAGACGGATTAGCAACTAATTTCTATTGATTCCCGCCCGATTATCAATTATCAATTCCTGTTTGCAGAAAGGTTATTTATGAACAAAATATTTAGTCGCAACATAGTCATACTCGTTTGTCTTTCTCTTGTCGCGATTTCGTTTTTTTCCTGTGCCGACAGGAAACGGGCCGATGCCGATAGCGGCGATCAAATGATTATGGGTACTTTCGCCCATGTTGTCGCCGTGGCGGAAGATTCAGGCACCGCGAAGAAATGTGTCCGGGTTGCCCTGGAGGAGATTCGCAAGGTTGATGCGCTGATGAGCGATTATAAAAGCGATTCGGAAATCAGCCAAGTCAACAGCAAGGCAGCCGAAAAAGCAGTCAAGGTCAGCAAGTTCACATACGAGGTACTGCAAAGAAGTGTCGAATTCAGTGAAATGACCGGCGGCGCGTTTGATATTACCGTCGGGCCGCTCGTTGCTTTGTTCCGCGAAGCAAAAGAAAGCAAAGTCGCCCCAAGCGAGCAGCAAATAGCCCTGGCCAGGTCGAAGGTAGGTTTCGAAAAGCTCAAACTCGACAGTGAAAACAAGACGGTGCGATTCTCCGATAACGGTATGCTCCTGGATTTGGGCGGTATAGCCAAAGGCTATGCAATTGACAAGGCGATCGAAGCGGCGAAGCGAAGCGGAGCAATCGGGGCAATGGTCGATATCGGCGGCGATGTTAGATGCTTCGGTTTGCCGCCGAAAGGCAGGGATCATTGGCTTATCGGATTGCAGGACCCAAATTCCGCCATCGAGGGCATCGAAGGAGGCGGACTTCTGGTAGTACTTAAAATAACAAATGCAGCAGTAGCCACGAGCGGCGATTATCAACAGTTCGTCTTAATCGAAGGCAAACGATACAGCCACATCATGGACCGTAAGACAGGGACCAGCGCCGAAGGTCTTTCCAGCGTCACCATCATTGCGGACAATGCAACGGACGCCGATGCGCTTGCGACTTCGGTAAGCGTGATGGGCGCTGAAAAGGGCCTTGCTTTGATTGAGAAGCTGCCCGGAACCGAAGCCATTCTAATAACCCCCGACCCAAAATACGAAGTCACGAAAACCAGCGGTGCCGAGGTTTATATCAGGGAATAGCCCGGCAACGCACCCTGAGCACTCATCAGCATCACGGTGATTTGTCGGTCAGAGCCCTTTTGAGCCCCTTCAGGCACCCAAGGCCCTCTCGGAGTCCCTTCATAAAGTCGCCAAAGGGATTGTCGCTGATGAGATAAGTCCAGGTCGACGTGGGCCTGGTAAGACCTTCACCGGCCATATCGATGCCATCCTCGGTGATCGTGGCGGAATTGAACGTTTCTATGATGTTGTCGTTGATCCTCAGCAGCAGCTTGTGGAAAGCCCCGGCGACTATTCGGTGGAATTGATCCAGGGGATTCTGCCCGCCGGCACCGAACAGGTGAATGCCGTCGCGAATGTGACCAATCTGGTCAAGGTACTCGACCCAGCAACTGTCGATATGGAAAAGTGTGATCTGCTTTTCTACATTTTGCAGAACTTCCTCGCTGACATCGGCGCGCAACTTCATAAAACGCTCCGGTGCCTTTTTCGAGAGCAGGTTCAGAACCAACTTATCCTGCAAGACATCCTGGCGTCTCTGCTGAATAATCCGGCGTTGTTCCTCGATGACAAATGAGTAATTCCAGAGCGTCCGTCGAATCTCGAAGTTCTGGTTCTCGATGATGCGCTGGGCCCGGGCAATCTCGCTTCCGATTACCGGATCGTCGATGGGCTCATCCTGTCTCGGAATCTGATGCTCAGGCGGGATGAGCTGCTTAATCCCATACAGTATTAATAAATCGTCCTCCAGGCTGATAAAGAATCGAGACGAGCCCGGGTCTCCCTGTCGGCCCGCCCGACCTCGAAGCTGGTTGTCGATCCGGCGGCTCTCATGCCGATTGGTGCCGATTACATATAGCCCGCCCAGAGCTGCTACCTTATCCCGGTTACGTTCTCCGGCACCTCCCAGGCGAATATCCGTCCCACGACCGGCCATGTTGGTGGAAATCGTCACAGCGTTCAGCGACCCGGCCAGGGCAACAATCCCGGCCTCCAGCTCGTCGTTCTTTGCGTTGAGCACCTGGCACTCTATGCCCGCCTGCTGCAGCTTGGCGGCAAGATGTTCTGATTCTCCCACACTGCATGTCCCCACGAGAATGGGCCTGCCCGATGCGTGAACACGTATGATCTCTTCCGCGAGAGTCTTGTTCTTGGCCTCGGTATGTGTAAAAACGACGTCCGGGTGATCGATGCGGACGCATGTCCTGTTGGGGGGAATGACAACGATGTTCAGATCGTAAAACTGCTTGAATTCCTCGGCTGCGTGTCGAGCGGTTGCCGTCATGGCGCAGACTTTGGGGTACAACTGCAACAAGTGTATCAGCGTGATCGAACCCTGGATAATGCCTTCGGACCGGATTTGAAGCCCTTCTTTGGCCTCGATAGCAGCCTGCAGGCCGTGCGGCCACCGTCGCCTCTCCGCGACTCGACCCGTAAACTCATCCACAAGCTCCACCTTGCCGTCCCGGACTATGTAATCGACGTCGCGCTTGAGCAGAACCTCTGCATGAAGTGCGAGATTGATGCCGGTTAACAGGGCAAGGTTCTCTGAAGCATGCAGATTGCCGCAGCCGAGTTCCGATTCAATCCGGTCCAGTCCAGGCTCGGTCAGAATGATGTTTCGAGAATACTCATCCGTCTCGAAATCCAAATCGTTATCGAGGCGGCGTACGATTTCCGTCATGAGATTGTAATCCATCGGCGGCGTCGTTGTACTTGCCGCAATGACAAGGGGCACCCGGGCTTCATCAATGAGATTCGCATCGGCCTCGTCAACGATGGCGAAATGGAACGGGCGGTGAACAAGGTCCTGCTTTTCGAAACACAGACGATCGCGCAGAAAATCGAAGCCGGCCTCTTTGGCGGTCGCATAAGTCACATCGGAGTCGTATGCTTTCCGTCTCTGTCCAATGCTCATTCCTTCCTGAACGAAGCCGACTGTCAGACCCAAAAACTCATAGACCGGCCCCATCCAATCTGCATCTCTGCGCGCCAGGTAGTCACTGAATGTCAGCACGTGGACACCGCAGCCGCTGAGCGCGTTCAAATATGCCGGCAGCACCGCGACCAGCGTTTTGCCCTCGCCGGTCTGCATCTCCGCGAGTTTGCCCCGGTGCATAGCGATTCCTGCGATGATTTGCACGTCGAAAGGACGCAAGCCCAACACGCGGCGGGCAGCTTCGCGTACGAGCGCGAAGGATTCGACCAGCAGGTCATCGGCACTCTCACCACTCCTGATCCGAGCGATCAGATTCTGCGACGCCTGTTTGAGAACCCGGTCGCCGACGCCTTGGAAGCCGGCCTCACGTTTGTTGATTTGGGCCAGCTTTTTTCGATATGGCTTAAGGTCAAATTCGATATATCGGCCGCGGAGCAGATGAAAAGCCTGTCGTATTTTCTTTAGACCGCCGATCATTGTGTTGCACCAATATTGTGCGCTGATTTAATCCAAAGCAGACACCGCCCGGACCAGCAACACTCTCTCATAAAGCCGCGGCCTTTTCGGCCGACTGCCCGTCCTGTGGCGCAGTCTTGCCGCGATAGACAATTACTTTGGTGGGGCATTTGTTCATGGCAGCTTCTTCTTTTTCGGTTGTTTCGTATTTTGCGTAATCACACCTGGCCAGGTTATCCTGGACTTTGAACAGGTTGGACTGTTTGGCGCACAGGCCGCAGCCGATACAGCCCACTTTGCAGGTTGCCCGCGTATTCTTGCCGGTCTCTTTACTGCTGCACGCGACCGTCATCATATTTTCATGTCGGAATGGAACCATCTCGATCAGATGCCGCGGACAAGCTTTCGAGCAGGCAGTGCAGCCGGTACATTTGTCGTAGTCAACAGTAGCCAGGCCGTCAACAATGTGTAGAGCATCGAACTTGCAGGCTTCACAGCAGTCACCGAAACCGAGGCAGCCAAACGCACAGGCCTGGACATTAGCCAGGGCATTTGCCGCCGTGCAGCTTTGTATACCTTGGTATTTTGCGTATATGGTTTTGTCCTGTGTGTGTGCGCGGCAGTGAACGATAGGTTTTTTCAGCGGCCCCGAGTCGCTGATCTGTAAATTCAATATGTCCGCTATTTTGCTCGATGTATCCGGCCCGCCGGGCGAGCATTTACCCAATAGTCTGGGATCTTCCAGCACGGCTTTCGCGTACTGGCCGCAACCGGCGAAGCCGCAAGCCCCGCAGTCCAGATTCGGCAACGCCCGGTGAATTTCCTCAATCTTTGGATCAACTTCGACTTTAAGCTTAACGCTTGCGATTAAAAGCACAAGAGCAAAACCGCTGCCCAGACCAAGCATCGTCAGGCCGGCGGGCCATGCACTCTGCCACAATTGGTAAATATCAGCCAAAAGCATTTTCTATTCCATTACACTCAAAGAGACCAAGAAGCCTAAAGTGTCTAAAATGTAAAGTGCCTAAAGTTAAAAAGCGTCAGTTCGTTATAGTTATTTGATATTGCTTTTGTTCACTTTAGCTCACTTCAGTCACTTTAGTTCACTTTCCTATCTAATCATTCCTGCAAAACCCATAAACGCCATGGCGAGCAGCCCTGCCGTAATCAGGGTAATCGGAGCGCCTTTGAGGCAGTCCGGGACATCCGCCAAATCCAGATTTTCACGAATGCCGGCCATGATACAGATCGCCATTGTAAAACCGATTCCCGCACCGAAGCTCAGAACGACCGCTTCAAGCAACGAATGGATGCCCCAGAGGTCTATGAACAAACACAACCCTAAAATCGCGCAGTTTGTAGTAATCAGCGGCAGAAATATACCAAAGCTTTCGTACAAAGAAGGAAAAAACTTTCGCAGATACATCTCTACCAACTGTACAGCACCGGCGATTACCAGGATAAAGCAGACATATCGCGTTACCTCCAGACCAAGCTTCATCAATATCCAGTTGTCAATCATCCACGTCATCGTGCCGCTCAGTGTCACTACAAACGTCACGGCCATCCCCATACCGAAGGCCATATCGATCCTGCCGGATACACCAAGATAAGGACAGATACCGAGAAACTTCGTGAACACAAGATTATTAACGACTACGATGGATATGAAACCCATAAGCAGGATGCTTAATGTATCCATAAATATCACCTCTTACGCTTTCCTGCCGGCAACTTTATTTACCAGGCCCAATATAAGACCTAATGTTATAAACGCTCCCACCGGCATGCTCATCGCGGCCCACGGCACAAACCAGCCGCCTTGTGAGCTGAGCCTGATTATCTGGATTTCAAACAAGGCGCCCGTGGAAAGAATCTCCCTAATGCTGGCCAGTACGCACAAAGTGAGTGTAAAACCGACGCCCATTCCCAACGCGTCAATGATACTTACCGCAAGGCCGTTCTTACTGGCACAAACCTCGGCCCGGCAGATAATAATGCAGTTGACGATAATCAGAGGAACATAAGGCCCGAGCATCTCACTCATTCGGGGCACAAACGCCTTCAGGAACAAATCCGCTATGGTCACAAATGTTGCTATTGTCAGGGTGAACATCAGGATTCGCAGATGCGGCTTAAGAAGGTTCCGCATCAGGCTGACAATAATATTGCTGCATAACAGCACAAAGATAACACAACAGCCCATCGTCAGGGCCGGCTTTACCGCAGCGGTCACCGCCAGCGTCGGGCACATTCCCAGCAGCAGCCGAAAGACCGGATTCTCACGCCACAGCCCGGCCAACAGCGTCTGCCAATAACGTGCGGTTTTAGCATTATTGTTTGTCATTACCGATTATCCCTTTTTTTCGCATTTGCTCTTTGATCTGTGTTACGGAATTACTCACTATCTCAACGACCGCTTCACTGCTTATCGTAGCACCACTAATGGCTACAATTTCAGAATCCTTCGTTTCGCGCTCGCCAACGGTTATAAGCCTGAGCTCTCCGGCAGGAGCACCCTCGAATTGATCTCTGAAGTAATCGTACTTTATCTGGTCTCCGAAGCCGGGAGTTTCATTGCTTGAGAGCACATCAAAACCGGCAATCTTTTCAAAATTCTTATCGAGGGCAATAACCAGTTTAATCTTGTCGGCAAAACCCGATCCCGCGGCCTCAAAGCTCCAGCCGACACATTCATCCGCTTTTGACATCACCTTGTAAATCTCAACTTTTTCTTTCTTGCCCTGGAGCGATTGAATTTCGACCTGCTCGTCCAGGAGGATAAAATCCTTCGCCTCAGGCAGCAGTACTGTGACCATACGATTGCGCTTATTAATTTCGTTCTGCCTGATTCTCGGCGACAGGGCGGCACTGGTCACCGCGATCAGCAATCCGAAACAAAACGAAGAAACAATGAGCAGCCAGCTTTGCTGCATGAAATTTTTTATCTTATTCACTTAAGAATCCTTTTTGCCACTAAGACACGAAGGCACTTTAGCTCACTTTAGACTCTTCTAAATACTTGGTTTACCTCCAGTCGGTACCCGTTTGAAGAACCTGTCTATCAAAGGCGTCAAGGCATTCATCAACAGAACGGAAAACATCACTCCTTCAGGATATTCTCCGACAATTCTTATCAGCATCGTTATCGCTCCGATCCCGATGCCGAAAATCCAGATTCCCCTGCGTGTCAAAGGAGCCGTCACAGGGTCGGTAGCAATAAAAAAGGCGCACAAGAACAATCCGCCGCTCGTCAGGTGGAAGAACGGCTGGACATATACATAGGAATCTATCAAGTATGCAATCCCGGCAAAGACAAACGCGGTAGCCAAAACGGCCAACGGGATGTGATAGCTGATCGTTCGTCTTATCAACAGGTAGAGACCTCCGATTAAAAGCGCGATGACACTTGTTTCCCCCAGGCACCCACCCACCTCGCCGGTGAATGTTGACGAAAATTGCTTTTCGCTATAGATATCCGCTCCAAGCTCATTTTTGATGGCCAGCTTGCTCCATGCCAATGGGGTCGCCTGGGTTCTCACATTCAATATATTTTCCTGGGCAACCGCAGGCATGGCCGGGTCTATCGTGACCGGCACTGTCCAGGTTGTCATCAACACGCCGAACGAGACCGTCAAAAATGCCCGGCCAACCATCGCAGGATTGAAGATATTGGAGCCGAGCCCGCCAAAGACCATTTTGCCGATTGTGATGGAAAAAACGCCGCCAATCACCGCCGCCCAGACGGGCAGGTCCGGCGGAAGCGACAAGGCGAGAATGATGCCGGTCACGACGGCACTGAAGTCATCGAGCGAATTAGGTTTTTTACGAATCAGATTGCAGAGCCATTCGGCGGCAACACATGAAATGACACAGGTCGAAATGAGTATGAGTGCGTGCATGCGAAAGTAATATCCCGCCGCCGCCATCGCGGGAGNNNCAGACCGATGATTACATCGATCATGACGCTCCTCGTCGAATATCGCTCGCTGATATGCGGCGCACACGAAACTCTTATATCCCTTAGCATTCCAAACTTCCCTGTCGTAAGACCATATGTTTATCCTTGCGGTCCGCGTTGTCGCCCGTGAATTATCGAGACTATAGCGGCATCTTCTGTTTTTGTCTTGCCAGAAAGATTTTGCCTGTTTTGATATATCCTGTCACTTCTATATTGGCCGGGCAGACATAACTGCAGCAGCCGCACTCGATACA
>DQCG01000146.1 GCA_003533825.1 Phycisphaerales bacterium | reverse complement strand
ATTTAGATGCGGTAGCCCTGCCATGCCCCCGAATCGGTGGCTTGCCAGGCGTCGAGATTGCCATCCTCAAAATCCGCCTCGAACACGAGTGACATTCCCCTGCCGATGCCTGTTGCGTCCGGTTCATTACATCCGGCTACCAAAACCAACAACACTGACCCTACAATAGCAATTTTCAAACAGTCTACTGCTCTCATTGTGAATTCTCCTTCTTTTTATGCAACAATTAATTTCTTTACCACTGCGCTTCAATATACGGGCCAATAGGACCTTTTGGCATGAGTTTCGGCCGGGACTTCAGAATGGCTTCGGCAACTGCGATATCAGTTTGGCGGGTAATTTTAATATTTGATGAATCTGTTTCCACTATTGTTACTTTATGGTCCAACGCTTCAACTAACTGTGCATCATCGCTGATTTTGCTCTTATCAAGGTTTTTCAGGTTTTCGTATGCCTTTTTAAGCAGGGAAGCGGAGAAAATCTGCGGTGTCTGAGCTTCGTAGAGATCGGATCTATCGACGGTTTGCGTTATAATATTATCCTTTACCTGTTTAATCGTCGCCGTAACCGGACAGGCGGGTATCGCAGCGCCGCTGTCAGCGGCGGCGGCGATAGTCGAATCTATGATTTTTTCCGTTACACAACACCGGCAGGCATCGTGAACGGCGATAAGATCGATGTCATCCTTAACAAGCTCGATCCCTTTGCTGACGGTATCGAAACGCTCGGAACCGCCCATGAAAATCTTTACATCAAAAAACTTCAGGTTAGGGCCCCATTTAACGCTCACGAGTTCCTCGTCCTCGGAAGCTATACCCAACAGAACCTGTTTTACATCGTCGCGATTGGAGAAAAGCTCTGCACTACGCAGAAAAATCGCCCTACCGGAAACATCAACAAACGCCTTCTTTCTTTTTCCCCCGAACCGGCTGCTCGCCCCGGCGGCACAAATAATCGCAGCAACGTTTTGACTCATTGCAAAGGTTCCTTATAAGTTCATCGTTATGCTTTCAATATTAATATTCAATTCCCTGTCTTGCCTGCTGGCCTTTATCGAACGGATGCTTGATATTTTTCATTTCCGTTACCAAATCGGCCAATTCAATAAGTTCAGCGGTTGCCCCCCGGCCGGTCAAAATGACTTCCACCGCAGAATCTCTCTTTTCTATAAGATCTTTGACATCTTCCAATTTAGCCAGGCCTTCCGAAAGGCAAAATACTATCTCATCAAGTATCAGCACATCGTAAAATCTTTTCTCCGCCGTCTGTGTGATTCTTTTCAGGGCATCGCTGATTGCAGCCTGCACCATAGAGACGGCTTTTTCGTCTCCCAAAGACCCGGACATATCCCACGGCACATCGAGCGTTTCGACCCTGATTCTCACAGCCCCCAATTGCAGCGCGAAACGTTCCCCGATATCGAGGGATGCAGGCTTCAGGAATTGATAGATAAGGACCTTGTTACCCTGACCGGCGGCACGCAACGCCGCTCCGAACGCTGCGGTCGTTTTGCCCTTGCCGTGGCCGGTATAAATCTGCACAAGTCCTTTTTCCAGCATAGCGGCATTATACGCATATCTTTCATAAAATAAAACGCTAAATCAAGGCACATGGAATTGTCCAGCCGAATATTATGACTTGAATGTCCTGCTATTTGCCGGAATCATTATCTTCGGAGACCGGTTCTGCGGGAAGCTCGCCGGCTATTTGGGAAGTGGGTTCGGCCATAATAGATATATCCGTGGAGTATTCTGGATAGGAAAGCGAAAAAATCTTCTTGAAGGCAAGCTTGGTCTTGTCTCGAAGCAGGTCAAGAACATAAAATTCATTCACATTTTTCAGGGCGTTATTCCGGGCTTCATCGTCAAGAGCGAGCACCTCATCCGAGCTGAAATCTTCTATAATGTCATACTTCCAGGGCACGTTTTCCGCCTTCTCCAGAGGCAGTTTATAAAACTTCCGATTGTAAATTTCGCAGCTCAGGATTCTCGGGCTCGGCAGCGATATTCGAATTTGATGCTGCGAATCATCGACTTTATAATCTAACCGGTCCAGGTCAAAACCGAGCTTCAATTTGGCCGTATACCGCAGCAGCCCTCTTTTCCAGCGAACGGTAATCAGGCTGGTCTTCTTTTGCTTGATCTCGGCGACGCCTTCGGTGATATACTCCAGAACTGCCAGTTCCGCAATCGCCTGGATGGATTTGATAAGAAACGTGCTTGTTTTTGATTCGGTCGTCGGCGTGCCGGCCAGCTTCCTGCCGATAAAAAAAGTCAGCACCCCGATTATTAAAACGCTGGTAATGTAGACGGCATCCCACATATCAGTTATCCCCGTCAAAACTGAAGAACTCTTCGGTCATAAAGCCTTGAAGCTGACTGCTTTATAATTATTCTACAGAATTTGTCGCTTCTCAAGCGATCCGATAATGTAGACGGCAAGTATTGCCTTTTAAGCAACAAAACAACTGTAAGCAAAAGCAGCGTCAAAACAAAAATTTGACCCTATAAAATGACCGATACATAATCCAGAGATTTTTCTTGAAAAATTGGCACCTAATCTGGTATAAATAGGATTGTTGGAGTCTGTGGATTATCGGTCTTCTATCAGTATAAATTTCTATCGTTTGTTTTGGCTTTGACTTTTCAATAAACGGCTTGCATCAGGCTTTTTAGAAAAGGAGGTGGTGCCAGATCACAACTC
>DQCG01000369.1 GCA_003533825.1 Phycisphaerales bacterium | reverse complement strand
CGCTATGGCGAGAAAGGTCTTAAGGCCCCGGCCGGCGACCATAAAGTCCGTGGCCGAGGCAATGTACTTGCGGATGTAGACGCCTATACTGACAATTGCAATCAGATAGCCTATGACAATGCACCAGTCGAAAACGCTGAAATTCGTTCCAAATCCGAGACTTGTAAAATCAATATCCATAGGTTCTCCTGCTTACCAAGCAACATATATTATTCACTATTCGCGACACGATCCACGAACCACGGAACGGACGATGGGGATTATAGCCCATCCGGCAGTGTTCTACAATCTTTTCTACAAATTCCGGATTCAATATGGTTTTAGTATCATAGGTAGAAGATTCTGCCTGTTACTTTCCATCCGACGTGTAAAAATCTGGCAAAAAACATTCTTTTTCTTTAGACTAAAACAGGTATCCAGATCGTCACTCCAGCGGTTGAAGCCTCAACCTTACCGAAAACTGAGGATCATTGATGTTTGAAGACCAGCGTTTGTTGAGCAGACTGCGTGCCGGGGACAAAGACGCTCTGCGCCGAATATACGAAAAGTACATAGACGATTTGCTCAGAGTGGCAATATCTCTTTTGTCCGACATTCAATCTGCCGAGGATTGTCTTCACGATGTTTTTGTTGACTTTGCTGGTTCTGTTGATGGTTCAATGATTCACAGTAATCTCAAAAGCTATTTGATAAGTTGTGTGGCCAACAGGGCCCGAGACCAGTTGCGTAAGCAAATAAGGCAATCGAAGAATCATAGGGATCAGTTATGTTCTCAGTCAATACAATTAAATCCTACAAAGCAACTTATAGAAGCCGAAGAGTCTGCCAGAGTTTTTGCTGCATTAGCAGAATTGCCTTACCAGCAACGCGAAGTATTTGTACTGCGTGTCCAGGGGCAGATGCGATTTCGGGAAATTGCCGGATTGCTGGGTCTTTCAATCAATTCGGTGCAAAGTCGATATCGATATGCAATTGAGAAGCTTCGGGCAATTTTAACAAAGGAAAGTCAGAATGAATAAAAAAGAAATAGAGCGATTAGCAGAGAAAATCAGCATTAACCGATCTGCTGTTGATCATGAGCGCATATTGGGAGCCGCTGAAGCAGCTTTGGAAGCCTCCAAAAGACCTGCAACCTCTCACATCCGAGTAACCTTGCAGCGCAGGTTCCGACTATTGGTGTGTGCAGGCAGCCTTGCTGCTGCGATTCTTATCATTTCATCATTAGCAGCCTGCTATGTTTTATCCGGCAAAGTCAACGACCTGAAAAATGAGCTTGAGCAGGCCCGAAGGAATGTTGCTCTTGCCCCAGTTGATGCGCCGGCTGATGATTCGGCTACCATCAACTTGTATTTACAAGAGCACCGGGAAATTGTTGCCCGGCATGCTTCGGTAAGTACGGCCGCACCACAGCCGGTACAGATGCGTGTAAATCAACAGGACATCCTGTATTATGAACTATTTGATGACGAACCGGAATTTATGCAACCGGGCATAATTGTCAAAGGGCCTTCCTCCGAGCATGATATCAGTTCGTCCGGGGCTCCCGCGATATCCAATGGGCACACATTGACTCTCTCTGAAGCGCGAAAAAACGCCGATTTCGATCTGGTGGCGCCGCCGTGGCTTGATCCCGGCTATGCACTCGATCAGGTCAGAAGGATCGAAGGGCGCGACGCCTTGCAACTGCTGTATAGCGACGGCTTCAATTCGGTATCGTTGTTCGAGCAATCTTTGGATGGTCGGCGAGGGCTATCGCGGCAGGATTTCAGGGAATATGCCGTATATAGTAATGTCGAGCAAGCCGGGGGAACCATTCTTGCGTGGAGGGATGGTGTTCGTTCGTATGCCTTAATCGGCAATACCGAACTTTCACAATTAATGGATATGGCGCAATCAATCAGTACCGAAAAATAAGAGGAAATCAAAATGAATAACAAAAGATTAATCTCATTGGCAGTATTCTGCATCCTTGCAGTTGTAACTGTATTACCTGTTCTATCATTTGCAAGTAATGAACCAGGGACAAATACAGAAGCCCGGCAACTCTTTGAAAAGGCAAATGAGCTGCGCAAACTCGCAGATTACGACGCTGCCATTGCAGAATATAACAAAGTATTGAATCTGTCACCTGATGGCAAGACCGCCAGGAATGCCCAATACTGGATCGGGCAATCTCATTTTGAGGCGAGACAGTTCGATGCCGCATTATCTGCCTTTCAGGGCCTTCTCGACAAGTATCCGGCCAGTTCTATTATTCCATCAACAAAGCAGATGATAGAACGCGTTCAACAGGCAAAGAAGAACAAATCGCTTTTTGAGGCGGTTAAGAAGGCGGATGTCGAAAAGGTCAGGTTGCTTATCGCCGAGGGCGCCGACCTCGATGCCAAGTGGGGTGATACCACTACAAACAAGGATGAGAGAAAATCAGATAACAATCCACTTTGTTATGCAGTCGAGTCAAACAATATGGATATGGTAAAGCTCCTTGTCGAAGCAGGCGCCGATGTCAATGCAGGAAAATGGCCTCCATTGTCTCAGGCAGTTGATGAAAACAATACGGCCATAGCGGAATACCTGATTGACCACGGAGCAAACGTAAACGCTCCGCAAGATTGGGGAGCTTTACAGGAAGCACCCTTCATCAGCAACAACATCGAGATGGTTAAATTGCTGATCGCAAGAGGGGCCGATATCAGTACCGCCAGGAATGTGACTGCTCTTCAGATTTCGATTATGGCGGGACGCAGAGACATATTTGACCTTTTGATTCAGCTTGGTGCTGATGTAAATACTAAAGACTATCAGGGGGGATTTACGCCACTGTACTTTGCAATTCACAATGACGATACGAATTTTATGAACATTCTGATTGCCAATGGCGCCGAAGTGAATACTAAGTACCCAAGGGGAGAGACACTATTGCAGTCTGCAGCTATAACAGGCAGAACAGAATCTGTAAAGTTGCTCTTGGAAGCAGGCGCCAATATTAATGCTAAGAATGATAATGGTCAGACTGCCCTGCATGCAATGCTGGATATCAGAAGCAACAATTACAACAAATACAAGCTATCGAATGATATACTGGAACTGCTTTTAGTCAAGGGAGCAGATGTTAACTTGAAGGACCAAGATGGGCGGACACCATTGCATTTGGCTGCCGAGTCGGCTGGTGGAGAGATTGTCGAACTCCTTCTGAGCAAAGGCGCCAGGGTCGATGAGAAGGAAAATGAGTCCGGGTTTACCGCCCTTCATCATGCTGCACGGCTTGGCAATAAGAGTTCGGCAGAGGTGCTGATCGCCAGAGGCGCCGACATCAATGCGAAGGACAAACAGGGTCACACTCCTTTGTATGTCGCAGTCAATCATGATTATCAAGTCGCCGATCTCCTTATAAACAAAGGCGCCGACAGCGGAATTAGGACCGAGTCCGGGCAAACTCTCCTTCAGTTGGTTCAACAACGAAAACGAATGGAGTCAACAGTCCCGGACATGGTTCTTGACGGAAAACCAGACAGCTTATTTGGCTTCCCAATTGCCTGTGTAGATGTCGATGGAGACGGACATGACGATATACTCATAGGAGCTGTAGATGACTATGATAGTCGAGGTCGAGTCCACTTGTTCTACGGTGGACCGGACCTGGACACTACTGCTGATTTGATTTTCGAAGGACAGAATAAAAGGGATTGGTTCGGCAGTGGTATTGTCTGTGGCGATATCGACAATGATGGTCATGAGGATATCATCATTTCAGCAGGCGGTTACAGCGAAAGGCGGGGTCGTGTATATCTCTATTGGGGCAACGACCGTAATTCTATGGATGCCGATCCGGACAAGATCTTTGTCGGAGAGGAAAGGAAAGGTTCACTCTTCGGCGGAAATTCTCCTGCTGTCTATGATATCGACAATGACGGCTATGATGACATTATCCTGGGTGCACCCTGGAATCAGGAAGATGGTATAGGCCGGGCTTACCTCTACTATGGGAACACAAAGGAACTGATGGATACGTCTCATGATCTGATATTCACCGCAGAAAACGCAAGAGATCAATATACATTCGGCCTTCAAATTGCCTGTGGCGATGTTGATAACGACGGCTATGGAGACATAGTCATTGGATCTCATAGCTATCCCAGCCTTAACCGTAAGCCGCAGGTTCACGCACATCTCTATTATGGTGACAGTAGATCGAATATGAATGCGAAAGCCAACGTTGTCTTTGAAGTAGAATCTGAAGACAGTAGTAGCTATCGCTATGGCTGTAACATAGTTTGTGTTGACCAGAACAGGGACGGCTATGATGATGTACTTGTCGGCGCCTCTCTTTACAACACAAGGCAAGGTCGTGCATATCTCTTTCACGGCAACTCAAAAAGGAACCTTGATACCGATCCGGAGATGATTTTTGATGGTGAGGTTAAAGGTTGTGGTTATGGTTATAATGCTGTGTGTGGCGATATCGACGGTGACAATGTAAACGATATAATCATTGGAGCCCGCGACTTTGGACAAGGGGCTGGCAGGGTATACGTCTATCGGGGCAAAGAACTGGCCGCTCCTGATCCAAAACCAGGCAGGATTTTCACTGGAGAGAATTCCAAGGATTTCTTTGGCCAAGGGTTGGCTTGCGGCGATGTCAACAACGACGGATTCGACGATCTTGTTATTGGAGCTTACGCATACAAAGCCGGGGCAACACAAGGGCGTGCCTACCTATACTACGGCGGACCTAAGAAGAAATGATGGCGAAAATAGGCAATATGCACAAATTGTCATTTCGAGCGAAGTCGAGAAATCTGTTTAAATAGACCCCTCGACTGCGCTCGAGGTGACGGCGAGCGGTTACCTTAATGAAGTCTCGCCGAAGGCGGTTAATTTATTAAAGACAGAATCGACCAGGGCGTTCATTTGCTCTTCTTGAGAGATTATGGACTGGACCATTTTCATCTGTGTTCGGCAGCGATCCAGGTTATGGCCTTCGCGGTGTATCTTATAATAAATGTCGCCGGCCAGATGGTCGGCGAGGAATCGAATCATCTGTTCGAACGTAATGAGCTTGCCGGCAAAGGCCATGTTTTTCTTCTCGGCCGGCGTTAGAAATGAATGAGTCTCTTCGGCGAAGCCCTTAAGCAGCATTTCAAATATCGGCATCCGCATGGTAACTTTGGATAAGTCGCGCTCGTCCTCTTCTGCGGGATTTGTCGCCGTACGCACCATGTCTCCGAAATCGTACAGCGAAAGCCCCGGCATGACCGTGTCCAGGTCGATTACACACACTCCCTCGTGCGTCTTTTCATCGAGCATCACGTTGTTGATTTTTGTATCGTTGTGCGTTATCCGAACGGGAATTTCGCCTTTAGCCGCGTGATTTAGCAGTACGTCACAGATACCGGCGTTCTCAAGCACGAAATCGATCTCAGTCTTTGCTTCTTTAGCCCGGTTGCAGGGATCCTGTCGGAGGACTTCCATGAAGGTCTTGAAACGCTTCGGAGTCGCATGAAAATCGGGAATGGTTTCATGCAGCGGCGGCCCGGGCAAGTCCGTGAGCATCGCCGCGAACCAGCCGAACATCCGCGCGGCTTCGTATGCCAGCTCGGGCGATTCCATTGTGTCGTATGTGACCGCATTTTCGATTCGATTATAAACACGCCAGTAGTTGCCGTTGTCACCACTGTGAAAATCGGCGCCGTCTTTTGTTTCGATAACGATGAGCTGTCGTGAGGTAAGTTTACTTTGCTGCTCTTGTAGTTTCCGACGGATGTGATTTGTGACACGCCGGATATTTTCCATCATCTCCGGGGGTTTCTTGAATACCTGATGATTGATCCGCTGCAGGATGTAGTTTAATTGCCGGCCATCCTTTTCGCAGGTCAGGCAATAGGTATCGTTGATATGCCCGCTTCCGAAGGGTTCGCTCCGAATCAGCCGGCCGGTAAGATTAAAATTTGCCGCTATCGATTTTATATCACGTTCCATCGTGTTTACCAGAGCTTTTCCGGATACAATCCCTCTTCGATCAGCTTGCGGATGCATCGCTCGGCTATTTCCCTGTCCTGCCTATAAGTCACGCCGAACCATGTGTTGTGCGTGGGAAGAACTTTGACTTTAACCTTGCCGTTTTCGACAAGATCATCGATTACGGTAGGAATGTACAGCTCGGCTTTCGGGTTGTTTCCATGCTCTTTCAGAAAATCCTTAAATTTCGCCGAGGTGTGCTCGAAAACCGACTGGTGAAAACCCCAGAGGTTCATTGAAACGACTTCGTCGCCGGTCAGCAGGTGTTCGGTGCCGTCTTTATCGAAATAGCGGGCACCGTCTCCGTATTTTTCCACACCCGTCCGTTCGAAGATATCGCTTAAACACTGATTGTCGTCACAGTAACATACGCCGCGGGCGACCGAGCCGTATTCGCTTAATGTATTGCGAAGCCGAAAGCCCACCATGGCGTAATTTGTTGGTGAAACATCCGGACCGCAAAGAAAATCAGCCATCATCTTAAACGAATCGATGCCGTAGTAATCGTCGGCGTTAATCACAGCGAACGGCTCGTCGATGAAATCTTTACCCATCAGGGTTGCGTGGCCCGTGCCCCAGGGCTTCTTGCGATCTGCCGACAGGGCAAATTCTCCAAGAGCGGCATCCAGTTCCTGATAGGCGTAGGCGGTTTCGACGACGCCGTCGAACTTGTTGCCGATTTTCTCTTTGAACTCGTCTTCGAAGTAATGCCGGATGATGAAGACCAGCTTGCCGAATCCGGCGCGAATCGCATCGTAGATTGAATAGTCGATGATAATCTCGCCGTTCGGTCCGATCGGATCGATTTGTTTAAGCCCGCCATAGCGGTTTCCCATCCCGGCGGCAAGAATTAACAATGTGGGTTTCATTCACTCCCCTTGATTTTAAGCGTTTTTAGACAAACCATTTCGATATACCCAACTGCCGCGATTCCTTCCATTTGCCCGCGGTGAAGTCAGGGAATTTAATGGGTTTGTTTCCTTCTGCGATGGACTGTTGACTAAGCGGAATAATCGCGCTCCATGCCAC